>JBEKDV010000057.1:0-28370 GCA_050014175.1 Candidatus Solibacter sp.
CCTGGAAGACGCTTCCGGATTGAAGGGGGGGCACGCCGAGCGGGTTTTTGCGCCGGCGGACGACGCGGGTGTGGCCTCCGTATTGCGCGCGGCGGCGGCGGCGGGGATTGGGGTCACGGTAGCGGGCGCGGGCACGGGGGTGGCGGGCGGGCGCGTACCCTTCGGCGGATGGGTGCTCTCGCTGGAGAAGTTCAGGCGGCTGGAGATCCACTCCGGGTACGCCATCTCCGGCGCCGGCGTGCGGCTGCGCGATGTGCATGCCGCGGCGGCCGCGTCGGGGCAGCTTTATCCGCCCGATCCGACCGAAACCGGGGCTTCCATGGGCGGCAGCATCGCCTGCAACGCCAGCGGAGCGCGGAGCTTCCGCTATGGCCCGACCGGCGCCTGGGTGGAGCGCTTGCGCGTAGTGCTGGTGAGCGGGCGCATCCTCGATATCGGGCGCGGCGAGAAGATCGATTTCGCCCCGGGCACGATCCCGCTGCCGGCAGTCACCAAGAATACGGCCGGCTATCTGTTGCGCCCGGGCATGGATTGGGTGGATCTGTTCGCCGGTTCGGAGGGCACCCTGGGGGTGGTCACGGAAGCCACGCTGCGCCTGCTTCCGGCGCCCCAGGCAGTGCTCGCGGGCCTGGTGTTCTTCCCCAGCGACGATGAGGCCGTGACGGCGGTGGAGCGCTGGCGCGCCACGGCGCGGGCGCGCATGCTGGAGTATTTCGACCGGCCGTCGCTCGAGCTGTTGCGCAGCCGCTTCCCGGAGATTCCGGCGGCAGCGCGCGCGGCCATCCTGTTCGATCAGGAGATGGAGTCGGAGGACGATCCGGAGATCGACCTGTGGCTGGAGCGCCTGGAGGGCACGGGCGCCCCGGTGGAAGAATCGTGGTTCGCCACCACGGCCAACGATCGGGAACGCTTCCGGCGCTTCCGGCATACGCTGCCGGAACTGGTGAACGATGCGGTGCGGCGCAGCGGCGCCATGAAGATGAATACCGATTTCGCGGTGCCGCTGGAGCGCAATCGCGAGATGCTGGCCTACTACCGGCAGCGGTTGGAAGAGGAGTTCCCGGGGCGCTACGTGATCTTCGGGCACATCGGCGACGCGCACGTCCACGTGAACCTGTTCAGCGATCCGGCGAACCCCCAGCAGGCTACGGCGCTGCTGAGGGAATTTGCGCGGCGCGCGGTCGAGTTGGGCGGCACGGTGGCGGCCGAGCACGGGGTAGGGAAACGCAAAGCGCACCTGCTTGGGCTGCAATACGCGGCCGAGCACCTGGAGGCCATGCGCGCCGTCAAGCGCCGCTTCGACCCGAACGGCATCCTGGGCCGTGGCACCATGGTAGGGGTGGCATAAATCTGTCGCTGCGCCGGGAATTTGACGCTGCGGCTGGTATCCGGACGCGAATTTTCAATAGCTTAGACGTCTTTAAGAGTGGCACCAGGAATGCCGATGAGGACAGGCATGAGCATCGGTTCTATCAACCCACTCTCCAACGTACAGTCGATTCTCGCCAGCGCCCTTCAGAGCGCCGGCTTGACGACCAACACGAACAGCAACAGTCTGAGCAGCCTCGACGCGACATCCTCGGTCGCGCAGACGTCAGACAATAGCCGGCTTTCTCCGTTCGCGCAGATGTTGGCCGAACTGCAGCAGCTTCAGCAAACGGATCCGTCCAAGTACGCGCAGGTGACGCAGCAAATCGCCACCAATCTGACCACCGCCGCGCAAACCGCTACGACGAACGGCAATACCGCGGCGGCGACCCAACTGACGCAGCTCGCCAGCGATTTTACGAGCGCGTCGAAGAGCGGCCAACTGCCCAGCGTCCAGGATCTGGCGCAGGCGGTAGGCGGCGGCCATCATCACCACCATCATGCCCACTCCGCCTCATCCAGCAGCGATGCCGACGGCACTTCCAGCAGCAGCACCAGCAGCACTTCGAGCACGAGCGCGGAGCAGACGCTGAGTCAACTGCTGGCGGCGTTTCAGACAGGCAGCAGCACCCAGACCGACGCCACCAATCCGCTGAGCATCATTATGAACACGCTGTCCGCCGCCGGGATCACGTCAACGAGTGCCTGATAGGCGGGTGTGGCAAGAGTCCGAGCTTCGCTCGGATTGACAGGCTAAAGCCTGCCCACGCCAGAGGGTGCGCTCGGTTACCATACCACTATGATCTCCTGGCTGGTGGTCGGTATCGGCGATATTACGCGCAAGCGAGTGCTCCCGGCGATTCTGGCGGAGCCGCGCAGCCGGCTGGCCGGCATCGTCACCCGCGATGCGGCGAAGGCCAAGCCATATGGCGTGGAGTCGTGGAGGGATCTGGCCTCCGCGCTGGGTGAGTGCGATGCCACGGCGGTATATGTGGCATCGCCGGTTTTTTTGCACGCGGCGCAGACCATCGAGGCGTTGCGCTCCGGGCGTCACGTGCTGTGCGAAAAGCCCATGGCGCTGAATTATACCGAGGCGCTTGCGATGCAGCAGGCTTCGGAAGACACGCGCCACACCCTGGGTATTGCCTATTACCGCCGCATGTACCCCAAGGTGGACCGCGCGCGGGAGTTGATCGAGGCCGGCGCCATCGGCCGGCCGGTGTTCGCCGAAGCCACCGCGCACGATTGGTTCAACCCGCTCGGCACCTCGCGAGCGTGGCTGGCCGACCCGAAGCAGTCCGGCGGCGGGCCGCTGCGCGATATCGGGTCGCATCGGATCGATCTGATGGACTACCTGTTCGGCAAGCCCATCCGCGCCGCCGGACACTTATCGACGCTGGTGCAGCCGCTCGAAGTGGAGGACAACGCCACGGTGATCATCGAGTACGAAGGCGGGGTGCGCGGGGTGGTGGATGTGCGCTGGCACTCGCGGGTGGTGCGCGACGAGTTCCGCGTCCGCGGCACCGATGGAGAGATCGACTTGTCTCCGCTGAACGGTCCGGAACTCGTGCATCCCGGTGGCGTCGAACGCATTGCCGCACCCGGGAATTTGCATTACCCGTGCGTCGAGGATTTTGTCAGTGCCATTGTTCGGGGCATCCTGCCGCGGTCCTACGGAGGAAGTGCGCTGGCCGCCGAATGGGTAATGGAGCAAGTCACCCCATGACTTGCCGGTGCGGTCTACCCGGCGGCGCCTTGAGGAAGGCGAAGGTAATCCGCTGTAGGATAGAAGTGTCATGTTGATTCGCGCGTTCCGCATTTTGCCGCTGCTTTCCATCCTGCTGGCTGCCCAGCCGGCCCAGGATCCCACCGCGCAGGCCAGAAAGGCGTTGGACCTGGTGTTGGCGGCCCAGTATGCCGAGTTCCTGCAAATGTCCACGGCCGACGTGCAGAAGGGTTTGCCGGAGGCGGAGATGGCCAAGTTGGGCGCCATGATCAAGACGTACGGCGTCTTGGAGAAACTCGGCGACCCCACGGCGACCCGGTCGGGCCCCAACAGCATCGTCGTCTTCCCGGCCAAATTCGCCAATCAGAACATCAACTTCCGCATCATTATCAACTCGTCGGGACTGGTGGCGGGCTTCTTTCAGCTTCCGGGTGGGCTCAACTGGCAGCGGCCCGAGTATAGTCAGCCGGCTAGTTTCAAGGAGCGGGAAGTCACCGTGGGGGACGGCGAGTGGAAGTTGCCGGGAACCCTGACCGTGCCGGTGGGCGCCGGGCCGTTCCCGGCGGTGGTGCTGGTGCACGGTTCGGGACCGAACGATCGCGACGAGACCGTAGGCGGCTCCAAGGTTTTCAAGGATCTGGCCGAGGGACTGGCTACGCGGGGCATCGTGGTGTTGCGTTACGAAAAGCGCACCAGCCAGTACCGGGCGCGCATCGCGGCCATGGCCAAATTCACCGTGCAGGAGGAGACGGTGGAGGATGCCGTCAAAGCCCTGGCGCTGGTGCGTTCGCAGGCGGAGGTGAACGGCCAGCGGGTCTTCGTGATCGGGCACAGCTTGGGCGGGTACGTAGCGCCGCGCATCGCCGGGCAGGATGGCAAACTGGCGGGCATGGTGCTGATGGCCGGGAATGTGCGGCCCATGGAAGACCTTCTGTTGGAGCAGATGAATTACATGGGAATCCAGGGCGACCAACTGGATCGGGTCAAGGACTTGCAGGCCAAAGTGAAGAAGCTGGAACCCGGCGACGAGGATTCGCCCGCGCTGGGCGGTATTCCCATTTCCTACTGGCTGGATTTAAAGGACTACAATCCGGCCGCCGAGGCCAAGAAACTGACGATTCCCATGCTGATCCTGCAGGGCGGGCGGGATTACCAGGTCACGATGACCGATTTCGCCCTCTGGAAGGCCGCCGTGGGCAGCGCCAAAGGCGTCGTGATGAAGAGCTATCCGGCGTTGAATCACTTGTTTGTGGCTGGTGAAGGCAAGAGTATGCCGGCCGAATACAACAAGCCCGGGCACGTGGCGCCGGCGGTTATCGAGGATATCGCGAAATTCGTCAAATAGCCGCGCTCCGACGCTCCGAAAGATTTGTGGATTTAATCCGCCGAAATAGGTCTACAATTTGTCAGGTGAATTTCCTGGGGGTAGGTTCTTTATACCGGCATTATAGGAGGTTCCATGTTCGACAGCCTCGCAGACCGCATCCGGGAAGACGAGCAAGAACCCGCCACCCAACGGTATCTAAAGTGGGCCGCGGTACTGGTGATTTCCCTGGTCCTTTTCGGGGGACTTTACTTCGGCGTCCGTTTCCTCGAGTCTTAGGCAAAGCCATCCGGCACGGATCACTCTGAGCGGGCAATCCGCCGCATGACGGACTTCACCTTCCGCCGATATTCGAGATTCGGATTGTAGGTGGCGAGGAGTTTGTCCAGCTTCTTGTCCTTATACAGGACCGAATGGGCCAGGCGGTAACCTACGGCGTGGATACTGGCGACCGGTGAGGGGAACTGCGCGCGTCCGGAATCCCAGCCGAACAGATTGTTGTTGCGGGCGGACTTTCCACCGGTGGTTTCCACGTACGAGAGGCTGGGCAGCAGACGCCAGTCGAGTTCGTTATAGTCGGCGGCTTCGAGGAAGGCGGCGGAGTACAGTTCGGCGGGGCAATCGGCGTTGTGGAAGAAGGCGCGAAGGGTTTCTAGTCTGGGATCGTGGCGATAATCCGGAACGGGGGCAGGCGCCTGGCGCGGCGATAAAACTACCGGCGAGGTCACCAATCCCATTACGAACATACCACCGGAAATCATTCTCAACATGCTGGAAACTCCTTAGAACCAGAAATTTGTGAAGGCCAAGGTGCACACCTTTGAGGGCGGCCCCAAGCGGCGAATGGGGGGGAACCTGAGTTCCACTTTGCGGGTAGTTACGGAGCATCCATAAGCAGAGATTATACCACTATGAGGAGGGGCGCCAGCAGGAGGGTGGGAGAATGGTGAGGAAGGGTACCAAGGGGAAACGCCGGTTAGCGGGCCATAACCTGGCCCGCCGCGGGCATCGCCTTGGGGCCGTTCTTCCGGGCGACTGCCGCGGGGCCGGTTTACGGAAGCGACAGGCCAGGAGGCATGTTCCACCGAGGCCTCGCAACTTCACTGGTCCCAATGGGTTATATTAGGTTAAAGCAATGTCAGTTCTTCGGCCCCTGCTGCTTGTTTTGAGCGCGCTGCCGTGCTTGGCGGCCACGTTTGGCACGGTGGTTCCGCATACCCCGGCGCTCGCGGATCTGGCGATCGACGAGGGGCGCAAGCGCCTCTATCTGGTCAATACGCTCTCCAGCACCGTGGAAGTGTACTCGACCACATCCAGCCCTCCCCGGCTGACTAACAGCATTCCGACCGACGCGACGCCGTTGTCGGTGGCCCTCTCCCGGGAAACGCCGAGCCCGCACTATCTCTACGTCACCTGCTACGGCGGTTCGACGCTGTTTATCGTCGACTTGACGTCGGCGAACTTCTCCTCCGTCTCCAAACAACTGGATGCCAAGCCGGAAGGTGTGGCGGTGGGGTTCAACGGCCTGGTTCTGATCACCACCGTGGGCACCGGCACCGGGGCGGAGGTGCTGATTACTTACGACCCGGTGGCTGGCAAAGCGCAGGGTCTGGCCGTAGCCCCCCCGGCGCCCGTGGCGCCGGCGCTGCCGCCGGCGAACGACAATATGTTTCTGGTCGGCAAGAGCCGCTTGCAAGCCTCGGCGGACGGGACGCTGATCATCGGCGTCAATTTGCAGGCGGCCACGCGCACCGTATTCGTCTTCGATGTGGCGTCTTCCATCGTGCTCGCCAGCCGGGTAGTGCCGGTGATATCGCCCATCCTGGCGGTGTCGCCGGACGGCAGCAAGTTCCTCAGCGGGCCGATGCTGTTCGACACCCAAACGCTGGCCGTGCTGGCGCAGCAGAATACCACCAACTCGCCTTACGTCTTCCCGGCCACCGCCAACTTCAACGTGCAGACCAGCCAGGGTGGCGCGGTGTTTCTGCCCGACGGCAGCGCTTTGTTGGCGGCCTATAACATCGTGCCTACGGCCGTGCCCGCGGCGGCCACGAATGCCAGCCAGATGACGGTCAATACGCCGGATACCATGCTGATCCAGTTGGGCATCAAGCTCCCCGAGAACCTGGATGGGAAAATGGCGATCACCAGCGACGGGGCCACGGCCTACGCCCTCTCTCAATCCGGCTTCGTCGTGCTGCCCATCGGGACGCTGAAAAATCAGCCGCTGGCGATACCGGATTCCACCGTGGCCCTGCTGGCCAGCGACCAGTGCGGCGTCACGGCGGCCCTGAATACGGCCACCATCCCGGTGCGCGACGCCGGCGGCGGCAAGATTACGGTGACCGCACAGGTGCTCGCCACCGCCACCACCAGTCCCACGGTGCGCGCCACGTCGAAGACCTACGGCGGCGATGTGACGGTGCAATTCAGCGCCACGGCGGCGCGCACCCTGGGCACGGCGGCCGCCGACCAGTTGCTCATCCAGGCCACCGAAGCCGTGAACATCGTTCCGGCCGTGCGGATCTTTCAAAACAGCCGCAACGCGGAAGCCACGGGCACCATTCTGCCCCTCGATTGGGGCGCCAGCGCCACGGGCCTAGCGGACATGCTGGGCGACACGGCGCGCCAGCGGATCTATATCGCCAATCCGGGGCTGAACCGCCTGGAAGTATTCGACATGCAGAAGCGGGTGTTCCTCAGCCCCATTGGGGTGAGCCAGTTGCCGCGCTCCATGGCCTTCGGCAGCGACGGCAACACGCTGTATGTGGCCTCCGGCGGAGGCGAGCAAATCAGCATTGTGGATCTGACGCAAGGCATCGTCACCGGCCGGGTGCTGTTTCCGCCCCTGCCGTTCAATGCCAGCTTCAGCTTGATCACTCCGGCGCTGCTGGCCAGCAGCCAGCATGGCGTCCAGGCGATCATGAGCGACGGCACGCTGTGGAAGATTGTGGGGAACAGCGTAACACCGCGTATTCTGGACCCCAACATCTTCGGCACCGTGAAATCGATTCCTGCCCCGCAGACCATGGCGTCGACTCCCGAAGGCAGTTACGTGCTGATACTGGGCGGCAACGGCACGGCGTATCTGTATAGCGCGTCGACCGACGATTTCGCGGCCGCGCAAAGCGTGATTTCCACGCCGATTACCGGATATTACGGTCCCATCGCCGCCGGGCCGAATGGCCAGTACTATCTGACCAACGACCAGGTACTGAACCCGGCTCTGACGCCGATCGGCTCCAGCGGTACCGGCGCTACCGGCGGCGGCGCATTGCCCTCGCCGGGCGGTCCCTCCTCCAGCGGACGGCCGGTAGCGGCGGTGGCGGCGGTCGGCGGGTCGAGCTACGCGCGCTTCAGCACTCCGGCAACGGCCGCCAGCGCTACCCCTACGGACACCGGCCTGGTGGAAGTGGTCGACCTCAACACGCAGCGCACGCTGGCTACCGCCGGCGCGCTGGAGACGCCCTCGGCGCTGGCCCGCACGGGAGCCCGGGTCAACGTCCTCGGCCGCAGCATGGTGCTGGATTCGGCGGGTACCACCGCCTTCGTGCTCACGGCTTCCGGTCTGAGCGTGATTCCCCTGGCGACTTCCACCACGCAGAACGTTCCGCAGGTGCCGGCGAATGGGGTGGTCAATTTGGCCGACTTCACCGGCGGGGTGGCTCCGGGCGGCTTGCTGGCGATATTCGGCAGCAACCTGGCATCGGCCGCCACGGCGTCCAGTGCGCCCCTGCCGACGATGCTCGGCGGTTCCTGTATCACGCTGAACAATACGCCGCTCTCGCTAGTGGCCACTTCGCCCGGGCAAGTCAACGCGCAACTGCCACCGACGCTGGCCGCGGGACGCTATCCCCTGGTGGTGCGCTCGATTACCGGGCAGGCGGCATCGTCCTCCATTAATGTGACGGTATCCAAGTACGCTCCGGCGGTGTTCGTGGACGGGCAGGGCGCCGCGCTCTTCCACGCCGATGGCACGCGGGTGAATAAAGACAACCCGGGGACGCGCGACGAAGAGTTGACGCTGTATGCCACCGGAATGGGCGTCACCACGGGCGGCAAGGTCACCGTGGGTGTACCGTCGCCGGCGAGTCCGCTGGCGGTGACGGCCCCGGTTTCCCTGTACTTTGGCAATCCCCTGATCACGCAGGCGGCGATTATCGTGGATTGGAGCGGTCTGCTGCCCGGCTCGATCGGGGTCTACCAGATCAATTGCCGCATCCCGGGAGACCACCTGAACGGCGATGCCCTGCCGATCACGCTGAAAATCGGCGGGGTGAGCAGTATCACCACGGGGAACGACGTGCCGCAAGTCTGGGTTCAGTAGGATTCCGGGCCGGACCAGTACCTTTCCTCAGTACTGTTATAATACGTTCGATTCGGGATTCCGTACGGTGGAGTGTGGCATCGGTGGCGTGTCATGGCGTAAAGTCGTAAGGTATAGAAGAATCAGTAGTGTGAGGAGTTCATGCGTTCCATTCGATTCGTCGCAGTCATTCTGGCTGTTCTCGTGGGATTGGCGTCGTGCAGTCGCGATCCCGAGGTGGTCAAGAAGCGCTACCTGGAGAGCGGCAACAAGTATTTCGAGAAAGGCCGTTATAAAGAGGCTTCCATCCAATACCGCAACGCCCTCAAGCGCAGTCCGTTATATGGGGCGGCGTACTACAAACTAGCCTTGGTGAGCCTCAAACAGGCCGACGTCGCCGGCGCCGTGAGCGCGCTGCGCCGGGCGAAGGAACTGATAAAGCCCGATCAGCCCGAGCATTGGGATGCGGTGACCAAGCTGGCGGACCTATACCTGGCCTACGGCAAGGACCCAAATACGCACAAGATGGTTCCGGAGTTGATGAAAGAGGTGGAGTCGCTCACCAAGGAGCTGCTGCAGCGCGACGCCAATTCCTACGATGCGCACCGCCTGATCGGCGATCTGAACTTCACCAAGGCAATCGAAGCGTACAATGAAAGGCACCCCGACGAGGGGCTGGCCCTTTTGAATAAGGCCGTGGAGGAATACCGCAAGGCGGACAGCATCAAACCGGGGCAGCAGGGCGTTTTGATGCAGTTGGCCCGGGCGGTGGCGGCGAAGGGCGATTATGCGGATGCCGAAACGCTCTACCGCCGCGTGATCGACAAGGATAAGACCTTTCAAGCCGCTTACACCGAGGTGTACCGCCTCTTGATGTTCCAACGCAAGCTGCCGGAGGCGGAGCAGGTTCTTAAGTTGGCATTCGCCAACAACCCCAGACAGTTCGGATACCTCACGCTCCTGGCTCAGCATTACGGTTTGATCCAGCGGCGGGATCAGATGCTGGACGTGCTCAACCAGATGAAGAGTTATGCCAAGGATTGGGACCAGGCGTACCTCACGGTAGGCACATTCTATCTGCGTATGGGCGACGGCGATTCGGCGATTCGCGAGTACAAGGAAGGCATGGCCAAGGATCCGAAAAGGAAGGCGGTGTACCAGAAGAGCGTGATCGAAGTGCTCATGCACCAGGGCAAGAAGAGTGAGGCAGCCGCGGTCAATGCGGAAATTCTGAAAGACAATCCCAAAGATAACGACGCGCGCGGACTGTCGGCCACTTTCCTGCTGGACAAAGGGGATATCGCCACAGCGCTGGCGGAATTGCAGGCGGTGGTGACGGCCTCGCCGCAGAATCCAGTGGCGCATTACAACCTGGGCCGGGCGCACTACATGCGCGGGGAAGCGGAGCAGGCGCGCCAGCAGTTTCTGAAGGCCATCGAGTTGAAGCCGGACTACATTGCGCCACGCCTCGACCTGGCGCGATTGCAGGTGGCCCGCGGGGAGTACGACGGCGCGCTGAAGACCGCCGAACAGATTGTGGCCATCGACAAAGGGAACGGCAACGCGCGCCTCATCCAGTCGGCCGCGCTGATGGGGCAGAAGAAGTTCAGCGAGTCGCGCGCCATGCTGGAAGTCATGCTCAAGGCCTACCCGGGCTCGCCCGATGTGGTGTTCCAACTGGGCGTGGTCAACCTGGCGGAGAACAAGTTCAAGGATGCCGAAGATTCGTTCCGGCGTGCCTACCAGTTGAATCCGGCGAACCCGCGGGGCCTGCTGGGCCTGGTCGAAACCTATATGGTGCAGAACAAGCCCGACGAAGCTTTGAAAATCCTGCAAGCGGAGAGCGACAAGGCTCCCAACCGGGTGGATCTACAGGTGGTGCTGGGCAACACGGCGGCGCGCACGGGCAAGTTCGATCTCGCGATTCAAGTCTTCAACCATGTGCTCCCCCAGGTGGACAAGGGCCGCGCACAAGGAGATATCTACTTGAGGCTCGGCGAGGTCTACCGGCGCAAAGGCGACTTCAACAATTCCGTCCAGGCGTTGCAGAAGGCGCAAGCGGTGCTGCCCGAAAACGTCGTGGTGCTGAGCACCCTGGCGCTGGTATTTGAAGCCGCCCTGCGTCACAACGAGGCCAGGCAGGCTTACGCGGCCACCCTCAAACTGGACCCCAACAACGCCGTGGCGCTGAACAATCTGGCCTTCCTGCTGGCCGAAACCGGAACCGCCGCGGAAATCGACGACGCCCTCACCAAAGCGCAGCGCGCCAAGCAACTGATGCCCAATCTGCTGGAGATCTCCGACACCCTGGGCTGGATCTACCTGAAGAAGGACCTGGCGGGAAACGCCATTGACATCTTCAAGGACCTGGTATCCAAAGAGCCGAACATCTCCACCTATCACTACCACCTGGGAATGGCATACAAGCAGAAGGGCGATAAGACCAGGGCGCTCGATCAGCTTCGCGAGGCATTGAAGTACAATCCGGCCAAGGAAGAGAAGGATAACATCCAGCGGTTGATTGCCAGCTTGGGGTAAGCCTGCACACCTACGTGGCCCTCCTGCGGGGCGTCAATGTCGGCGGCAAGAACCTGTTGGCGATGAAGGATCTCGCCAGCCTGTTCGTGCAGGCCGGGTGTGCCGATGTGCGGACCTATATCCAGAGCGGCAATGTGCTCTTCCAGTCCAGCCCGGCGAGGGCGGAAAAGGTCCCCTTGCTGATCGCCCAAGGCATTGCGGGCCGCTTCGGCTATCGAACCGGGGTGCTGTTGCGAAGCGTGGAGGAACTTGGCGAGACCATCCGGAATAACCCATTTCTCAATGCGGGAGCGCCCGAGAACTGGCTCCACGCGATGTTCCTGGCGGATCGGCCGGATGCCCTTCGCGTAGCGGCGCTTGACCCGGAGCGCTCGCCGCCGGATGCCTTTGTTGTGCGCGGCCGGGAGATTTATCTGCAATGCCCACACGGGGTGGGGAAGAGCAAGCTGACCAACGCCTGGTTCGACTCCCAGCTTGCGACCACCGGCACGGGGCGGAATTGGCGGACCGTGACCAAGCTTTTCGAGTTGGCCCGCGCTGCTACCATAGTCCCGTGATGCGATTGATTTTGGCCCTCCTGATGGCGTTGCCGCTCTTCAGCGCCGATGCCTACCTGTTCACCTCGTTCCGGCGGAACGGCGAAACCGGAGTCTTCTTCGCGCTCAGCAACGATGGGCGGAAATGGACGCCGCTGAACAACAATGAGCCGTGGGTGAAGCCCGGGGAAGCGGGCATGCTGATGCGCGATCCCTGGCTCGGGCAGGGACCGGACGGCGTCTGGCATATGCTCTGGACCTGGGGCTGGACCGCCCAGGACATGGGCGGCAAACTCAAGATCGGCTACGCCAGTTCCAAGGACCTGATTCACTGGTCGCCGCAGCGCGCCCTGTACGTGATGGAGAACGAGCCGCGGGCGCGCAATCTCTGGGCCCCGGAAGCGGTGTGGGACGCCGTCCGCAAGCAATGGGTGGTGTTCTGGGCGAGCACCATTCCGGGGCGCTTTGCCGATACCGAAGGCAGCGGCGACGCGGGTTACAACCATCGCATTTACGCCACCACGACGAAGGACTGGCAGAGCTTCACGCCGGCCCGGTTGTGGTTCGATCCGGGTTTCAACGCCATCGATGCCACGGTGGCGCGCGCCGGCAATCGCTGGGTCCTGGTGTTCAAGGACGAACGCAAGACGCCGCTGGTTAAGAAGCTGCGGTTTGCTTTCGCCGACGGGCCCGCCGGTCCGTGGAAGGACGTGAGCGAGCCGTTCACGGGCGATTGGGTGGAAGGGCCCACGGTGGCGCAGATCGGCGCCGAGTGGTGGATCTACTTCGACCACTACACCGCGCCGCGCTACTATGGCGCCATGCGCACCACCGACTGGAAGCGGTTCGAGGACGTGTCCAGCCAGGTGAGTTTCCCGGCGGACCACCGCCACGGCACCGTGGTCAAGATCTCCGCCGAAGTGGCGAGGAGCCTCGAGGAAAGAAAATAGCGCCCTTGTGGCGCAGTGCCCGGGGTCTACCCGCTCGCTGGCGGTGTATACTACGGGGGATTCGCTCTCGGAGGAGATCCCCCATGTCGCAGCGGCAGTGCATAAAGTGGCTGATCGTGTTTGCCTGGCTGGCGAGCGTTGCCTCGCCGTCGCTTCTGGCGCAGTACGCCAAGGCTCCGGACGCCTATACGGTGACGGAGGTCAATTCCATGTTCGGCCCCGGCATGACCATGGAAATCTCGCGCGACGGCAACCGCGCGGTGGTGGACCAGAACTCTCCGCGGGAAGGGTCTCCCAACGGGTTTCACACGCGCGCCATCTACGATCTGCAGGCCGGGAAGAATTACACGGTGGATCTGAACACGCCCGCGGGGCAGTGCACCGCGGGCAATTTCTCCGGCGACTGGGGCGATCCGTTCGCGACGGCGACGGTGTTGGCGCAGCTACACCCGAAAGACCTCGGCGCCGACAGCATCGCCGGATTCCCCGCCAAGGTGCTGGAAGTGGTCATCCCCGGCCAGACGACGCCGGCCAAGGCGTGGGTGGAGGCAAAGTACGGCCTCGTTCTCAAGCTGGAGATGGCTGGCAAAACGGTCATCGAAGTCAAGAAAGTGAGCTTCGCCAAACCACCCGCCAGCGTGCTGGCCGTGCCCGCCGCTTGCAGCGGCGTGAAGGCTCCGCCCACAGAGGCGGAAAAAATCGCCGCCGCCACGGGCGGGAATGCGGCCGACTTCGCCAACGCCGTCCTGGCGCCGGCATCGCCTTCCACCAATGCCTGCACGGTTTTGTTCCGCGTGGTGCGCTCCGGTTCCATGGCGCCGGTCGCCTCCGGCTTCCAGGTGGCCGTGGACAAAACCGTCGACATGGATCACCCCGCTGCCTACAAGATGGGCTCGGGCGCCGGCGGGCACGCCACTTTTTCCGGCGGTGGACTGCAAGACCTCACCAGCCAAATGCGCAATGGCGTGCTGCGCATCGACGATGCCTCCGCGCATTTCGATCTGGAGGTCGCATTCGCCAACGGTGCTTTCGGTTCGGCGCTGATTCACCGCCAGTGCTTCGCGCCGCAAACCGTGCTGCTCTACGTGGTCAATCCCGACAATCCCTCCGAGGAAGGCCACTACTGGCTATGGGTCAAGTCGGGTAAGTACGCCACCGTGCCGGCGCGCTGAAAAGCCGGTGCGCGCACTCCATCCGCCGGGAGCGCTTGGGGGCCGTGAGGGTGATGCCCGGCGCGAGCTGGTAGACGCCCGTGTAGCGGTCGAAGATCTGAGGGTCGAGCGTGACTTCCTGGTGCGTCACCAGCGCGCGGACGAGCGCTTCGTAATCCATCCCTGCGCGCCGCGCCAGCGCCTGGCCGAGCAGCGCGGCTCCCATGTTGGAGTATTCGAACTGCGCGCCGATATCGCGCGTCAGTCGGTAGGACGAAAGGAACTCGAAGAGATTGGCCACCGTGTAATCGGCGTAAGGGTTGCCGGGGTCCTTGGGTTTGAAGTTGGAGGGCATGCGGGGCAACCCCGGAGGTGTGCGTGGCCAGATCCACGAGCGTGATCTGCTTGCCGCCGCGCTCGGGTATTTTGACGTCGGCGGGCAGGTATTTGGCGACGGGATCGTCGAGCGAGACTTCGCCGCGCCGCACCATGTCGGCGAGGATGGTGGAGGTGAAGACCTTGGTGGTGGAGCCGATCTCGAAAACCGTATCGTTGCCCACCGGCCGCGAATCGTCGATGGAGAAGTTGCCGTAAGAGACGAAACGGCGTCCGTTGGCGTCGACGATGCCGACGGCGATCGCGACGTTCTGATGCAGTTTATCGATGCGGCCGCTGAGAATCGAGCGAATCTCGGCGTCGGTGGGGACTTGGGCGGGTAACACAGCGGCGGCAAGAAGAAGATAAAGGCAGCGTATCATGATTGATTCTCCAGACTTTCGATTTCGGCGATTTGTCGATCGAGACCCTTTGCGGCACGATAGTTGAGCCATATGACAGCAGGCGGCTGAGCGCCTCCTGGTGGCCGGCATCGGGCGCCGCGGGGCCGGGCAAACGATCGAGTTCTTCCAGGCTGACCAAAAGATGAGAGTTCATGCGCCGTTGCCGTATGACGTGGGATGTGGCGGCGTTATGGGCCACCCGATAGACCCAGGTGCGCAGCGAGCAACGCGCATCCCAGCCCGCGAAACTGCGCCAAAGGGCGAGGTTGATTTCCTGCAGCAGGTCGCGGCGATGGTCGGGGTCCGCCTCGTAGGCGCAGGCGAGGCGTTCGAGGGCGGCGCCGTATGCGGCGGCGGCTTCGCGGTATCGGTCGTCCTCGGATCCTTCCACAACCAAGGTAGTCACGTGCGGCGGAGATTTCTTACAAACTACTCGAAGTGTAGCTACACTAAGTAGTCGGCGGGAGGTGTGCGTGGAGAAACCGGCGCGCAATCTGGCGGTGGATACGTATCGCGGCTTCGTCATGCTGCTCATGATGGCGGAGGTCGTACAGCTTTCCCGGGTGGCCAGGGCGCTGCCGGGGAGTGCCTTCTGGAGTTTTCTGGCTTACCACCAGACGCACACCGAGTGGGCGGGGTGTTCGCTGCACGATACCATCCAGCCGGGGTTCTC
Source organism: Candidatus Solibacter sp. (assembly GCA_050014175.1). Taxonomy (GTDB): domain Bacteria; phylum Acidobacteriota; class Terriglobia; order Bryobacterales; family Bryobacteraceae; genus Solibacter. The sequence goes on from JBEKDV010000057.1 coordinate 15,352, forward strand.
TTTTCTGGTCGGGGTGGCGCTGCCGTACTCCATCGCGGCGCGCATTGCCAAGGGCGGGGCATTTCGCGGGATGTTCCTGCACGCGCTGTGGCGGTCGCTGCTATTGGTCGCTCTCGGCGTCTTTCTGCGCTCCACGCACGCTTCGCAGACTTACTACACGTTCGAGGATACGCTCTCGCAGATCGGGCTCGGGTACCCGCTCCTCTTCCTGCTGGGGTGGCGTCCGCCGCGCTGGCAGTGGGCCGCGCTGGGAGTGCTGCTGTTCGGCTACTGGCTGGCGTGGGCGCTCTATCCGGCGCAGCAACCCGGGTTCTTCTCGGGCTTCCTGGCGCACTGGAACAAGGGCAACAACTTCGGCAACGCCTTCGACGTCTGGTTCCTCAATCTGTTGCCGACCGTGAAACCGTATGTCGCCAACAGCGGTGGGTATCTGACGCTCAGTTTCATCCCGACGCTCGGCACCATGATCCTGGGGCTCGCCGCCGGACGGTGGCTGCGCGCCGCGGCTCCGGCGGTGCCGATGCGGCGCCTGCTGGCGGCGGGCGCGATCGGTATCGCCGCCGGCCTGCTGCTGCACTTCACGGGAATTTGCCCAGTGGTGAAGCGCATCTGGACGCCCGCCTGGACGCTGTTCAGCGGCGGTCTCTGCTTCCTCTTCCTGGCGGGCTTCTGCTGGCTGACGGAGGTCAAGGGATGGCGCAAATGGGCATTCCCGCTGGTGGTGATCGGCGCCAACTCCATCGCGGCGTACCTGATCGCGCACCTCTGGGAGCGCTTCATCCTGGATTCGTTCCGCATTCACCTGGGCGCGCACGCCTTCGCGTTTCTGGGGACGGCTTACGAGCCCTTCATTCGCGGTATCGCGGTGCTAGGGGTGTATTGGGTGGTGCTGTTTTGGATGTACCGGCGGAAGCTGTTCCTGAAGATTTGAGCGGGAAAGAAGAATGCCGGTTTGAAAACCGGCATGGCAGGCGTGGACGCCTACGCTACAGGAAAAACTCGCCTTCGGCGACGATCTCGGCCGGGCCGGTGAGATACACGTCGCTTTCGAAGCGCAGATCGATGGGGCCGGCAGGCGTCAGCACGCGCACCGGCGATGTCACGAACCCGCGCGCCACGGCCATGGCGGCGGCGCCGGTCGAGCCCGTACCGCTGCTCATCGTCTCTCCGGCGCCGCGCTCCCAAAAGCGCACTTCGATGGTGTGCTCGTCCACCACCCGCACAAACGAAACGTTGGTGCGATTGGGGAAGTGCGGGTGGCGTTCGATTTCGGCGCCCAACGCGCGCCAGTCGAAATCGAACTGCTCCACAGGCACGGCGCATTGCGGATTGCCCACCCACAGCAGCGTCACGTCGCGCGAGCCCCAGGGGAGTTGCAACGGGAAACTCGCGGCGGTGACGTCCGGGCAGCCCATGTTCATTTCGAACTCGAACCACAGCGCGCGGCGCTCGATCAGGCGCAGGGTCTTCACGCCGGCGCCGGTGCGCACGCGCACCACTCCAGCGGCGTGGCCGTGGCAAATCAGGAACGCGGCGGCGCAACGCGTGCCGTTGCCCGACATTTCGGCGAGGCTGCCGTCGGAGTTGTAAAGCTGAATCGTGCCTTCGGCATCGGCGTCGCACGGCGGATCCACCAGCATCCACCCATCGGCGCCGATTCCGGTGCGGCGGTCGCAGATGGCGCGCGCCAGCGCGGCGCGATCGCGGGCCGCCGGGTCGGGCGCGTCGCGGCGCCAGGTGAAGAGAAAATCGTTTTTGGCGCCGTGCGCCTTGGTGAAGGGGATCTTCATTTGGGAATGCGCTCGACCTCCACCTCGGTGCCGTAGGACAGCACTTCGGTGACCCCCTGCATGATCTCGGTGGCGTCGTAACGCATGCCGATGACGGCGTTGGCGCCGAGCGCTTCGGCATGCTGGAGCATGATATCGAAGGCGTCGTTGCGCGTCTGCTCGCAGAGTTTGCTGAAAAGCGAAATGTTGCCGCCCACCATGGTCTGCAGGCTGGCGCCGATGGTGCCCACGATGGAGCGCGAGCGCACCACGATTCCCCGGACGACGCCGAGGTTGCGCTTGATGCGGTAGCCAGGCAGTTCAAGTGCTGTTGTCACGGATTCATGCGGTACCATGCGTTCTCCTTATCGCCGGTAGATTTCGATCACCGGCGCGTCTTTCACGATGATGGTCTGATCCAAAGAATAAACAATCCCGACCCGCGCCGCGCGATTGACGGCGGTCTGCGCGGCGGCGCCTCCCATGGTGACGACCCATGGCTCGTGCAGGAAGAGTTCGGGGCGGACCACGGCGGCATCGAAAGGCAGTCCGTTATCGGGAGTAAAGGTTTCGCGCAGCGGGATGGCCAGCGTGCGGTACACGCCGGTGAGATCGCCGAATCCGGTGAGGATGCCGGAGCCGCGGACGTAGCGCGGGCGGAGGAAATCGGCGGTCTGGCGGGTCCACTCGCGGCGCGCCACGGAATTGACGCGCGATTCTTCCCAGGTGACCCAGTTGGCGGGCGAGGGGTGCGCAATCCACGGAATGACGGCGGCGAGAACGGCGAGCAGCGCCATGGCGGGACGCAGCGGACGGGGCACCACGCCGACGATTCCAGCGCCGGCCAGCGCCAACAGCGGCAGCACGGCCAGACCGTAGCGGCTGTTGTAATAGGAAAACGGCTTCAGCACGGGAATGAAGATGGGCGTGCCCGAGGAGTGCATGCTCCAGACGTAAAACACGCCCGGCAAGGCCAGCAGCACGAGCGGCCAGAAAGCGCGGCGGAAGAGCGCGGCCACCGCGCCGGCCAGAGCAATCAGCGGCAGGCAAGGGCCGGCGCAGAGTTGCGCGGCAGTGCGGTAGTAGAGGAAGGCCTCGCGCCAATCGTTTTTACCCGGGTAGGCGGCATTGCCCTGGATGGCGCGCGCCGAGTAGGGGCCGCGATAGAAGGCCAGCGGGTCCATGGTGAGCCACCAGTTGTGGAACAGCCAAAAGAGCGGGCCGAGCGCCGCCAGGAACGCGAACAGCATGGCCACGCCGATGCGGTTGCGCCGCGCGGCGATCAGGAAATAGACCGCCGCGAAAGGCAGCAGGAACCAGCCTTCGTAGCGCGTCAGGGTGGCCGCGCAGGCCGCGACTCCGGCGCCGATTGCCGCACCCCATCCCTGCGTATCGCGAAAGCGCACCGAAAAGTACAGCAGCGCCAGCAGGCAGGCGGAGAAGATGCTTTCCGTCATGGGGATGGATTGCAGGTAGAGCGCGTTGGGATTGAGCGCGAACAGCGCCGTGGCCGCACAGGCGGCGGAAGCGCAATCGAAGATGCGGTACGCCGCCCGGTAGAGGAACATGCCGGCCAGCAGGAAGGCTACGCCCGAGGGGATGGCGCCCGCCAGGCCGTTCAGCCACAGCGCATCCACGCGCACGAACGGCAGCATCAGCCAGTGCAGCAGGGGCAGCCACACGGTACCCACCTGATCGTAGCCGGGGGTGCGCGAATCCACCATGCGGCGCGCGATGTTGAGGTGCGCCTCGGCGTCGCCGTAGTAGAGCAGCCAGCCGTTGGTGTAAAACACGGTGATGGCGGAGCCGCTGACGAGGACCAGCGCCGCGAACACGAGAGGCGCGCTAAAACGAGGTGTGGTTTTTGAACTCTTGATAGCGGGCCTCGATTTCTTCACGGGTCAAGGTGCGGAAGCGGTCCACCCCGAACTTTTCGCAGCAGAAGCTGCCCATGACGGAACCGTAGATCACGGCGCGCCGCAGTTCGGCAAAGTCGAGATCGCCGTTGGACGGCACGACGCCGCGGCCGGCCAGATAGCCGATGAAGCCGCCGGCGAAGCAATCGCCCGCGCCGGTCGGGTCGAAGACATCTTCCAGCAGATAGCCCGGGACCATGAAGTGCTCGCCCTGGCGGAACAGGATGGCGCCATACTCGCCGCGCTTGACGACCAGCGTGTGCGGGCCCATGGCCATGATTTTGGCGGCAGCGCGGCGCAGGTTGTGCTCGCCCGAAAGCAGGCGGGCTTCGCTATCGTTGATCAGCAGGAAGTCCCACTGCTTGAGGGTTTCGAGCAGCGCCGGGCGGAAATCGTCGATCCAGTAATTCATGGTGTCGCCGCCGGTGAGCTGGACGTGGCTCATCTGGTGGCGCACGCTGCGCTGCAAATCGGGCTGGATGTTGCCCAGGAAGAGATACGGCTCGGCGCGGTAGCTTGCGGGCAGCTTGGGATTGAAATCGGCGAAGACGTTGAGATCGGTTTGCAGGGTCTCGCGATCGTTCATGTCGGGCGAGTACTTGCCGGCCCAGAAAAACGTCTTGCCGGCGACGCGGTCGAGGCCGGCGAGATCGATCTGGCGGGACGCCAGAAAATCGATGTCTTCCTGCGCGAAATCTTCGCCGACCACGCCGACAATCTTGACCTCCGTGTAATATGCGGCGGCGAGCGAGATGTACGTGCACGCTCCGCCGAGCATGCGGTCTACTTTTCCATGGGGCGTTTCGACGCCGTCATAGGCAACGGATCCAACCACGATAAGGGACATGTAAGTTCAGATTGTAGCAATCGGCGCGTTTATTCATCCCGCGGAACGATCTCGTGCGAGAGGTCTTCGGGCGGCTTTTGATGCGACATCTGCCACCATCCCCCGGCGAAAGCGGCCGCGGCGAGCGTGAAACCGCCGATCAGGACGGCGTCGGGAGCGTGACGGAAGGCGAGGGCGGCCAGGCATACCACGGTGCGCACCATCCACGCATAGTGGCGGCCGGCCTTGATCAGCCCCTTGCGCACCGCCGCCATGGTGTGGCCGGCCATGTAGGCGCTGCCGATGCCGATCAGGCCGAGAAGAACGCGCAAAAGTTCAATAGGGAACACTCTTTTTAACATGCTCCAGGAGCATGGCGGAGCGCAAGGGGTAATATACTCACAGGAGAGAGGAATCTGAAACTCGAATGAAAATCCATCGCGCACTCACCAGCGTTCTGGCGCTCGCCGCCGTAGCGGGTCTAGCATCCGCCCAGGCACCGAAGAAGGCGCCCGCCAGCCCGCCCGCGGAGACCTCCGCCACCATCGGCGGCAAGAACATCGACATCAAGTATTCCGCCCCGTCCGTCAAGGGCAGGAAGATCTTCGGCGGAAGCGACGCGCTGCAGCCCGACAACACGGTCTGGCGCGCCGGGGCCAACAACGCCACGTCCCTGCACACCGATGGCGACATCATGATCGGTAACCTGGACGTGCCGGCGGGCGATTACACCCTGTACGTGTTCCTGGATCCCAAGGGCTGGCAACTCATCGTCAGCAAGCAGACGGGCCAGTGGGGCATCAATCGCGACGGCAGCACGAGCCTGGACGAGAGCAAGGCAGTGGGTCGCACGCCCATGAAAATGGGCAGGACCGCCGCGCTGATAGAAACGTACAAGATGACTCTGGCCGGCAATGGCACGAAGGGCACGCTGACCCTGGAGTGGGAAAACGTCACGGCGAGCGTGAATATCGCCGCCAAGTAGCTGCGTTGCACCTGCATTAGCGGCAGCCGCACCGGCGGCTGCCGCGCGGCGGGCAACCACTCGCCCGGGTTATGCGGTAACTTCCCAAGAGGCTCCGCGCCCTCTCCCGGTCAGCCGGATTCTTCCTTCCGACTTTAACTCGGCCAGCACCTTCTTGATCAGTTGCGGACTGACGGCGGGCAACTGAAGCGCGAGGTCCGCGAGTGTGAATCCGCCTGCCTGTTCCAACACGCCTCGACGCACCAGTTCGCTCTTGGCTGGCCGAGCGCCGGCCGATTCGACCTGACGCTCGAACTCACGGTATCCGGAACGCAACACACCGAGAAAATAGTTCCACCACGGCACGATCTCATTCTTGCCGTCATGCCAGCCTTGGGAGCAGGCATGAAGAATGCCGTAGTATTCATCCTTTCTCTCCTCAACCAGTCGTTCCAGGCTGATATAGCGCACCACCTCGAACCCATGTGCCTTCAGTAACAGGGTGGTGGCAAGCCTGGAGACTCGGCCATTCCCATCGCGGAACGGATGCACGCAGAGCAGGTCGAAAACGAAAGTGGCGACGATCAGCAGAGGCGGAATACGTTCTTCATTGCAAACCTCCTGGTACCGCCGGCACAATGCCTCCATTACCTTCGGCGTGTCCCGGGCCGGCGTTGGTACGAAACGGATCCGCCGCTGCCCGTTCGCAAGGACCTCAATGATCTCGTTGTCCCGTTGCTTCCATTCGCCGGCGTCTCCGGAATGCCCTCCCTGAGCGAGTGCATGCAGGCGGCGGATTACCTGCGGGGTAATCGAGACAGGCCCCTTTCGACTGAAAACCCAGTCCAGCGCCCGGCGGTACCCGGCAAGTTCTTCTTCAGAACGATCGCGCGGCCTGGCCACACCCAGAACGAGCGGGCGGAGCCGGTTCGGTGGCACGGTCACACCCTCGATCCGGTTTGAGGACTCCGCGCTTTGGATCATCGCCTGCTCCCGAAGTGCCGCCAGAACTTCGGGCTTCTGTCTCACCCACAGATCCTGCTTACCACGTGCCTCCATACAGGCGCCGAGAAACCAGCCAGTTCCCATCGGGATCGTGGCAGTCGCGAGGCGGCCGGAGTCGAGAGTCAACATGTTGCCTGGGGCCCCAGTAGCCCAATAATAGCCCAAGTTCGATTCGGTAGCCAATTCCCTGTGCCGTACCAACAATCCCTCCCGGTGCTGGGGTCGCTGCCCGGCATTCCGGCTGATCATGCCGGTCACCCTCGCAGGTTCGTCTGCTCGCGGTTCTCCAGTTCCAGCCGCACCCGGTCGGCGCGCAGCTTCTCCTGCAGCCGGCCGACTTTCAACGCGCGCGGCACGATGCCTTGTTGCGCGCACAGCGCGGCGGCCAGTCCCGCGGCGTGGCCGGTGGCCATGCAGTTGCCCATGCTCTTACCGGCGGCGGCGCCGACGTGGGTGGCGGAGATGCAACGCCCGCCCACCAGCAGGCCGTCCACTTTCTCCGGAACGAGCGACCGGTAGGGCACGTCGTGAACCTTCATGCGGACCAGCTTGCTGCCGCTCTGCCCACCGAGATCGACGTAGCCGGTCCGCCATCCGACGGTGTCGGCGAACTCGCGCCCGGCCATGGCGTCCTCTTCGGTGATCACGTAGCAGCCCTTGACGCGGCGAGTCTCCCGCACACTGACCTGCGGCCCGGCGGAGCCCCATTCCATGCGGCGAAGGTCGGGATTCTCCGCATCGCGAATGGCCTGGATCATCTGCATCGCCTGGCGGCGGCTGCGGCACTCCGCCTCGGTCCGCTGGCGCGGGTCCGTGGCGTCCACCCGGCCCATGTCGGCGGTGCCGGCGTGGTTGATCCAGAGACTGTTGCCGTGGGCCACCTGCTTGACCTCCAGGAATCCCGAGGTGATGAGCGGGTACTTGCGCCTTCCGGCGCGTATCGCGTCGACGACGGCGCTTTCCATCCCGGGCCGGGGGATGTTGGCGAGTGTCAGCCCCAGGGTCATCGGCATCAGCTTGTCGGGCTCCGTCATGGTCTCCGCGCCGGCGTAGTATGCCACGTCGGCGTCGCCCGTGCAATCCACCACCACCTTGGCGCGAATCGCCATCAGGCCGCGCTTGGTGGCGACCGTTACACCGGTGACGCGGTTGCCTTCGACGATAGTATCCACCGCGCGCAGGTGCACCATATAGCCGGCGCGGACATCGTCGAGCGCGTCCAGGATGGCGACCTTCAGGTACTCCACGTTGGTCCACACTTCGTGCTCGCCCAGCGCCACGGCCTGTTCGCCGTACGCGGCGAGCTTCTCGATCAGCAGTTCGTGAACCGCCGAGCGCGGCCGGCCAAAGGGGCGCATCTGGTTCATCTGCATTCCCACAGACCAGGCCGCCACGCCGCCGAAGAAGGAGTGGTTCTCGATGAGCAGCGTCTTCACCCCGGCGCGCGCGGCGCCCAGCGCGGCTCCGATCCCCGCGGGGCCACCGCCCACGATGAGCGCGTCCACCGAGTCGAGAATCGGATGCCCGGACCGCGGCCCGGCCGGCGCGGCCTGGCCCAGCAGGTTTCCGGCACTCGCACTCCCGGCTGCCGCCAGGCCCGCCGGAACGAATTTGCGTCGTGAAATTCTATTCATGATTGCATCCTCCGAAGTGGGACAGGCCTCCTGGCCTGTCGTTCCGATATGCCCGACGAAACGATCAAGCCGCATTTGTAACACAAGGACAGGGGCGAAAAACCACCCACTAATCGCTGTCCCGGTGGCGCCGTTGGTGGGGCAGGCGGACCCAGAGGGTACCCCGCCTGCCCCACCTTGCCGCCCATTCAAACGGGCCGGGAGGCCTGTCCTACAGCCCGAAGGGCACATCCACCACCGCGGTGCCGTGCTCCGGCTTGCCGTCGCGCAGCATCGGGCGGAACGTCCAGTGCCGGACCGATTCCAGCGCGGCGGGCACCAGGGTGTCGGGCCCTGTCACCGCCTGCACGAATTCCACGCGGCCCTCGGGATCCACCATCGCCACCACCCGCACCGAGCCGTGCAGGCTTCCCCGGTACACCGGCGCCGTTCGCCGCACGGGCTCCGGCAACGCCAGAGAGCGGGTCGCGTCGCGCGGCGAAAAACTCACGTCGATCTGCGTCTCCTGCGCCTTGGCCTCGAACTGCCACTGCCGCACGTTGTCGATGGCCGCCTGCCGCAACGGCGCCGGGCCGGATATCGGCACGGCCCGCGCCACCGTGCCATCGGCGGCAATCGTGACTTTCACGGTCACGCTGCCTTCCACCTTGGCGCGCAAGGCTTGCGGCGGATAGATCGCCGGGGGAGCGTGCAGCACCGCCGGACCGCCCTTATCGCTGACGGTCATCACGGTACGCGCAGGGAACGTGTACACAGGCTTCGGCGGCCGCGTGGCCCGATACAACACCGCGATGTACACCAGTGGCAGCGCGAGCGTGACCGTCAGCCAGCGCAATCTCGACATGCCTACAGTTTACTCCCGGGGCGTGGTGTGGCTTCCCGTTTCGGATAGGGCTATCCGTGAATCCCGATTCGGTTTAGAATTGACCTGGAGGACCGCATGGATAAGCCGCATCATCCCCAAGTCGTCCGGACCTGGACCGTCGCCCGGATCAAGGTCCCGTTTCACCCGGCGCAGCCGGCGAAATCCGAGCGCGAGCCACGCCGGGAGTTTCGTGGGCCGGCCAAGAACCGTCGTCCGGCGGGTTCCAACGCCCAAGACTCGCACTAGCTTTTACGGAGGCAGGAATGGTTGTTGCATCGCAGCTACGCGTCGGTATGGTCGTCAAGTTCGAAGGCCAGGACTATAAGGTCGTCGCCACCGAGTACCGCCCCGGCCAGGGCAGAATGAGCGGCGCCATGCACGCCCGGTTGCGCAACCTGGACACCGGCACCTTTTGGGAGCACGCGTTCCGTTCGGAGCTGAAGCTCGAAGAGATGCCTCTCGACAAGCACACCTTGGAATTCCTGTACGCCGACGAGCACCATTGTTGCTTCATGGATCCGGAGAGTTTCGAGCAGACGGAGATCCCCCGGGAACTGGTCGGAGTGCAGGCCCGTTTCCTCGAGGCCGGCATGAGGCTGGCCGTCCAATTCGTGGCGGGCCGGCCCATCAGCGTATTGTTTCCGGACGTTCTGGAGGTCAAGATCGCCGCCACGGCGCCGCCCGCGCACCAGCAACAGGACACCAATTTCAAGCCGGCTACGCTCGAAAACGGCGTCGAGGTGATGGTGCCGCAATTCGTGAAAACCGGCGACGCCATCCGTCTCGATATCGAGAACCTGCGCTACATGGACCGCGCCAAAGCCAGGCGCACGTAGCGTAGGCGTCCCGCCTGCCATGCCGGTATTCCTACCGGCATTCTTCGCTAGTCCCGTGACCGTGAGATTCGGTTCCAACGCGCGACCCGTCGCTAAGGCTCCGGGCTCCGATCGGAGCCCCGACCGTGAGGGGGGGTGCTCCGAACAGCACGGTATCAGGCGGTCAAACAACTAGAACGCCGGCAAGGACGCCGGCGTGGCAGCCTGAAAGGCTACGCTACGGGCGCGGCACGCGGTCACAAGGTGAGTCTGGCCTTCTTGAGCCGCGCCTGAATCTTATCGTTCAGCGCCTTGGTTTCCTTGCTCTGCGGAATCGCCCCAAGCGCGTTCAGCGCCACCTGCGACATCAACTTGAGCCGGTTGGGCAGATCGAGCTTGGTGCTGGTGAACACTTCCGACTGCGCCTCCAGGCTTTTGGCGGCCGCCAGCAGGAAGATGTCGCGCGGTGCGCGGAATTCCCCGGTCTTCAGTTTCTCCTGCGCGGCCGCGGTATCGCCGGAGCTGCCGACGGCGTCGCAGGCGCTTAACAGGACGCCGCGCTGCACCATCGCAGCCAGCAGCAGGTCGCGCTCGGAATCCTGCACCAGCATTCCGCCATCCACCCGCTTCAACCCCGCCGGTGGAGCGGCCGCCCCGGCGGGACTCGTGAAGGCCAGGAGGATGGTCGGATCCTTGTCCGCTTCCAACACTTTGTGGACGTCTTCGGCGTACTGAATCGCCGACGCGCTGGCCAGGCTGCGTAGCGTGGAGACCTGCCTGCGGAAAGGCGTCGGGTTGGGCCGGTTGGCCTTCGCGCCGGCCTCCCAGGTGTCGGCAAGTTCGATGTAGGCTTGCGTGACGCCGCCGGTGATCACCGTGTCCCAGGCGCGGGCGCGCGCGGTGAACTCGTTGTCGCTGGCCATTATGCGTTGCAGGTTCTCACTGGCCTTCAGATAATCGCCGGCGCGATAGGTTTCCTTGGCCGCGGCCCAGTAGAAGGGCGGTGTGCCGGGTTGGGGTGGCTGCGGCCCGCTGGAACAGGACGTGCCCGCGGCCGCGAGTCCCAGGGTGGCGAGCACCATTGCCACATTTCTCCCACCTCGTACACTCGTATTGGGTTGCTTGTTGAACCACATGTTCTCTTGCCTCCTGCCTTTACCGCTCGCGGGAAAACCAGCCCCGTAGCTTCCGTGCCATGCGCGCAGGAGGATTCGGGTGCGGTTCCGCAGTCCGGTTGTCAGCGGACGGGGACGGCTCGGACGGCACCAGGTTCCGGCCGCGAAGTTCGTTAGCGAGCGCCTCTTGCGCCACATCGAGGAAGGACCGCCTGTTGGCCGCGATCTTCATCAGATCCGCGTCGGTGAGCGACGAGTAGTAGACCTTAAACGCTTGCTGTTGAGCAGTCACGCGCTTGCACGCCTCCTTCCACGGATTTGTCCAATGCGGACAATCTATTCCGCTTCGTTTGTAGCGCCTCCCCGGCCCGTTGTCAATGGATACGCGGCATGGTCAAAGCGCAAGTCCCGCGACGAAAATGGTCCCCGCTTCCGGAGCGATGGCGCGCGTCTCTTCCGGCATGCCCTCGGTCGCCGTGGTGAAAAACACGCAAACGGCGCCATCGAGTTCCCATACCTCGGGGCAGGTGACGCGCGGCGACCCGGGGAGCACGAACTCCGTGAGCACCGCGCCATCCGAGAGCCGGATCTCCTGCGCCATGCCATCGGCCACGTGGCCCGGGTTGTAGTAAGCCACGATCGCGCTCTTGCCCCCGGGCATGGGCCGCAAGCCATCGGGCAGCGCCGGCAGAGCCTCCGGCGGCGCGATCAGCCGCAAGGCGTGCAGCCCGCCATCCCAGCGGTATTCGGTGATCGTCTTGGGCTGGCTGTCGATGTCCACCAGCAGACCGTCGTGCAGGTATTTTCCGTTGGAACAGGTCTGGCCGCCGAGCAGTTGGCGCACCTGCCGGGTGGCGTGGTCGTAGTGATAGAGCGCCGCCACCGGTTCGCTGAATGCGAGGTGCTTGGTGCCGAAGATGGCGCCACCCGGGATGGCGATGCCGTCGTTGATGATTACCCGCTCGTCCTGGGGAAGGTGGGCCAGCGTCTCCGTGACGGCCCCGCGATTCAGGTCGTAGAGCACCAGGCGGCGCTCCAGGCCCAGCAGCAGGACCCCGGACTCGCCGGTCTCGGCGAAAAATCCGGGACGTCCCGGCAGCGCGTGGTGGACGTTCTCCCGGCTCGCCAGGTCCAGCACGTTGATGCCGCCCCGCGGCCGGTCGGCTGCGTATTGTATGCAAATCCACACCAGCGAGCCAGAGATCACGCGCGGGCATTCGGGCAGATATCGCTGTTCCTCCAGGGCGGGGCGATAAAAAGGGCGGGCTTCCACTCGGCGCGGCATCGCTTTTTATGATAGAACCAGTGGTGATGCGAAAACTTATTGTAATACTCGCCCTGCCGGTGTTATTCCTGGCACAGACTCCCCGAAACAAGACCAACCTGCTCCCCAACGAACAGTGGGTTTCGCTGTTCAATGGCAAGGATCTCACCGGCTGGGTCAAAGTCGGCAACGAGAAGTGGACCGTGGAAGACGGCACCATCCACGGCCAGGGGCTGACCAGACAGTATGGCTACCTCATGACCGAAAAGGACTACAAGGACTTCTGGCTGTCCCTGCGCTTTAAGTGCGAGGACATTGGCAACAGCGGACTCTACTTCCACACCCGCTTCAAACCGGGCACGGTCGATGTCTCTAGCGGCATGCAGTTCGAAATCGACCGCACCGAAAATCACCACACCGGCGGACTGTATGGCGACGACCGCGGCTGGATCGCCTGGCCATCCCCGGAATACGAGTACGTCATCCGCCCCACCGATTGGAACGACATGCTCATGAAGGTGGAAGGCAATCACATGATCTGCATCCTCAACGGCATTACCGTCATCGATTTCACCGACCCGAAGCCCAAGTCGTTCGATGGCGGCATCGCCCTGCAACTGCACTCCGGCGGCGAAGGCAACATGCGGTTCAAGGACCTGGTGATTCGCGATCTCTCCCGCCGGTAGGACAGGCCTGCTGGCCGGTTCAACAAAACCTGCGTCGCTGGTGGGGCAGGCGCTTCCTAGGGACTTGCAAAATTCCGGATCCAGAGCCCCTGGTTGGTGTCGGTACAAAACAAAATCGAGGGGAAATGTATTCGGCGGGGCGGCGAGGCAATAGAATATT
>JBEKDV010000058.1:0-28104 GCA_050014175.1 Candidatus Solibacter sp.
GCGATAAACTGTTGCATGGCATTCCTCTCTCACGCTGGTTGGATCTAGAGAGCCGAACCCGCGTGGGTCCTTTCGGAATGCCATTTTATTTTGGTTGCGGCTCAGCTGCTCTATGCCACTACTTCGCGCGCAGCGTCTCGATCGCTTTCTCGATTTGGCGGTCGTGGCCGCCCAGGAAATCGGCGGGCGTATTGTCCACGTAGACGTCGGGAGGCACGCCGTAGTTTTCCATGTTCTCGCCCGAGGCGGTGAACACCCCTGCGCCCGGCGTGCGGATCGCCGAGCCGTCCAGCAGCGTGAACGAACCCGTGCCGATCACCTGCCCCGAGGTCGGAACGCCCACCAGCTTGCCCAGGCCGAGCCTGCGGAAGCCATCCGGGAACATCTCCGCGTCGCTCGCGGAGCGCTCGTTTTGCAGCACCACCATGGGGCCGAAGAAGGTCGATCCCGGACGCTTCACCTCCAGCGAATCGCGCCCGCGCGTCACCTGGTAGGCCTTGCGCTGGTTGAGAATCTGCAGCAACTCCTGGTCGATGCCGCCGCCTCCGTTGAAGCGCTGGTCGATGATCAGCCCCTTCTTGTCCTGGTTCTCCAACAGGTCGCGCTGGAACTTGGCGAGCGAGGGCGCGTCCATCGCCTTGATGTGCAGGTAGCCGATTTCGCCGTTGGTCAGCTTGGCGACCATCTGCCTGCGGTCTTCCACCCAGCGGTCGTATTGCAGGTTGCCCATGGCGACCGCGGTGAGCGGTTCGAGATCGATGGTCCATGCGCCCTCGGGCGCGGGTTTGGAATTCACCAGGAACTCGAACTTGCGCCCCGGAAGAATATTGAACAGCTTCCAGTAGTTCTCGCTGGTCTTCAGTTCCTTCCCGTTGACCGAAAGGATGAAATTGCCGGGGGCGATCTTGATGTAATCGTGATCGGCCGGACCCTTGCGGTAGATGTAGCCCACCTTGTAGAAGCCGCTCGGATCGGGCTCCAGGTCGAAGCCCGGATATCGCGTGGCGATGGCTTCCTCGGGCGGCCCCTGGGTGGGCAGGCGGCTGCCGCCGGAGATGCCGGTGTGCGAGGCGTTCATATCGCCGATCATTTCCATGATCAGGTTGTGCAACTCCTCGGTATCGGCGATGTGCGGCAGCATGGCCTCGTACTTATCCTTGGCCGCGGCCCAATTCACGCCGTGCATCTGGGGATCGTAGAAACGGTTCTTCATGACACGCCAGGCTTCCTCGAAAACCTGGCGGCGTTCGGCGGGGATATCGATCTCCATCTTCACGGAGAAGGGGATGCGCCGCGGCGCCGCGCCGGCGGATGCCGTGTCGGTGGAGGGCGCCGCCGCGGCCGTGCCGCCGCGCCCGCCGCGCCCACCGCGTCCGGCGGTGGCTGCCGCCGCCCCGCTATCGGTGGCGGGGGGAGCGCTGATGGCGAGCGTGTAGATGCCGCCGCCTTGCAGGAAATAGATGGCGCGGCTGTCGCGGCCCCACTGGGGCTCGCTGCCGCCACCGAATCCGCCGCGCCCGCCGCGTCCGCGGCCGGCGCCGGCATCGGCCACGGTGGTGTTCAGACGCGTCAGACGCGTGCCATCCTCGTTGATGGTGTACATGCCGGGTCCGCCGGCCGCGGGGTCATCCGTTGCCGCGCCCATCGCCGAGAACAGGTAGCTGCGGCTATCGGGCGCCGGCACCACAAAAGTCACCGAGCCCGCCATGTGGGTGAGCTCGGTGATGCGGCGGTCGATGCCGTCCCACACGATCTTCACCTGCACCGGGGCGGCAGCTCCCGCGCCCCGTCCGCCCCGTCCGCCGGCGGCGGGTTCGTTGCCGGCGGCCATGGCCTGCTCTTCGCTATTGATCTCGTTATTGTCGGGCGCTTTCTCCGCCGGCTGCAGGGCCACCGCGTAAAGCTGCGTCACGGTGCGGTTCAACGCCGCCATCGCCGGCGCGCCCACGCCGCCGATCAGCAACAGCTTCTTGCCATCGGGCGTCCAGCGGGCGCCGCTCGACAGCAGAAAATCGTCGCCGCCGATCATGTGCTCCTGCCCGCTGGCCAACTCCTTCACCCACACATGGGAACGCAGCAGCTTGTCCTGTCGCGAAAAAGAGATGAATTTGCCGTCGGGCGAATACTGTGCGGCGGTGACGTTGCCGGCATCGCCCTGCGCCACGAGTTCGGTCTTGCCGCTCTCCACGTCCACCATGCGCAGTTTATGGTCGCTGCCGCTCCACATCAGCGTCTTGGAATCCGGCGCCCAAACGATGCCGCTCTTGTCGCAATCGGCGTCGCTGATCTGCTTCACCGTCTTGCCGGGTTCGTCGGAGAGGTAGACTTCTTCACGGCCGGTGCGGTCGCTGACGAAGGCGATCCACTTGCCGTTGGGCGACCAGTGCGGTTCCTGTTCTTTCCAGGGAGTTTCGCTGACGCGCTGCGGCTCCCCGCGATCGGTGGCGATGGTGAAGATCTCGCCGTGCGCCACCACGGCGGCGCGCTTGTTGGTGGGCGAAATGTGGAAGCCCTGGGCTTCGGTGAGAGTGACCAGTTCTTTCTCGTTCTCCTTCGGGTCGGCCTTGATATCGATGACGATTTCGCTCGTCTTTCCTGTTGCGGTATCGAGTTTCCAGAGGCCGAAGTTCTCTTCGTAAACGATGGTCTTGCCGTCGGCGGAGATGCTGGGGAAGAAGAGGTTGCCGTCGGCGTGGTTGGTCACCCGCGTCTCCTTGCCGCCCTTGTCGGAGATCTTCCAGATGTTGTTGACGCTC
Organism: Candidatus Solibacter sp.; assembly: GCA_050014175.1. Taxonomy (GTDB): domain Bacteria; phylum Acidobacteriota; class Terriglobia; order Bryobacterales; family Bryobacteraceae; genus Solibacter. The sequence continues at coordinate 2,757 of JBEKDV010000058.1, forward strand.
TTCATGACTTCCGGCCCGCCGAACTGGATGCCCTTCTCGTTGTCGAGCTGGTTGGAGACGTAGAAAATCTCTCCGTTGCGCGCATACATCGGCCACAGGCGGTTGCCCTTGTACTCTTCGCCGCCGAGCCTGGTAAACTTCTTGCCCGCCACGTCCATCACCCATAGATCGGCCGCATAGCTGCCGCGATAATGCTTGCGCGACCAGGTGGCCGGATGGCGCGTGAAGGCCATCTTGGACCCGTCGGGCGAGTAACTGGCCCAGGCGCCCCAATCGGTGGGGACGGGCCGCTCGATGCCGCCCGCCACGGGAACCTCCCACAGCGTGGCCACGGTGGGGAAGGCGCCGTTGCCGCGCGCCGAGGTGAAGATGATATTCTTGCCGTCCGGGGTCCAATTGACCACGTTATCGTCCGCGCTGTGGAAAGTAAGCTGGCGCGGCTTGCCGCCGGTAGTGGGAATCACGTAGACGTCGTAGTTGCCCTCGCGATTGGAGGAGAAAGCGATCCAGTTGCCGTCGGGCGAAAAGCGCGGATAGATGTCGCGCGCCTGGTTATCGGTCAGGCGCTGCACGCCGGAGCCGTTTTCATTGGCGATCCACAAATCGCCCAGGTAGCTGAAAGCCACTTTTCCGTTGGCATAAGTGGGGTGGCGGAGCAGTTTCACCTGCGCCTGGGAAAGCACGGGCAGAAGCAGCGCAATGGTCAGGAAAAACGCTTTGCGAATCATGCAGACCTCCGCGGACTAAGGGATACAGCGATCTTAATCGCTGGCGCGGGCGATGGCAACAGGCGGTGGACGGCTGTCCGGGTATAATTGCGGCTGGGGGAATGGGATGTGGAAGGATTTCGTTTACGCCGCTCGTTCGCTGCGCTCCAGCCCCGCTTTCGCCGCCGCCGCCGTCGTCACGCTGGCGCTGGGCATCGGCGCCAGCACCGCCATCTTCAGCGTGGCCGATGCGGTGCTGCTCCGGCCGCTACCGTATAAGGACCCCGGCCGGTTGGTGTACGCCTGCTCCGACATGAAGACGCGCAACGTGTACGACTTTTACTGGTCCGCTCCGGATTTTATGGATTTGCGGGACCATGCGAGCTCGGCCCTGGAGGACGTCGCGGGGCTCAACACCGGCCGCGCCAATTGGGCGCGCGACGATGGCACGCCGGAGGAAATCGTCTACGCCCAGGTGACGCCGAATGCACTTCGCGTGCTGGGCGCTCGCGTGGTGTTGGGCCGGGACTTCATGGATAGCGACGGGCAGGCGCAGCCCACTGTCGCAGATGGCGCGCCGCCGCCGCCCGACCAGCGCCTGCCCACCTATGCCATCGCCAGCCAGGAATTTTTCCAGCGCAGGTTCGGCGGCAATCCCGCCGTGCTGGGGAAACCCATTATCAAGGACGGTCCGATTCTGGTGGGGGTATTGGAGCGCGGCGTGGAACTGCTGTTTCGGCCGGACAAGAACGTCGAGCGCCGGCCTGATGTGTGGGTGGCCATGCGGCTGTCGTATGGCTCGCCCCGTATCAGCCTTTTCGGGCGCCTGATCGGACGCTTGAGGCCCGGTGTGACCCTCGAACGGGCGCAAGCCCAGGCCGACGCCGTGGCGGAACAATGCCGCGCCGCCGACCCCATCAACCGCACGGCGGGTTTTCAGATCCGCATCGAACCCATGCAGCGCTACCTGGTGGCGCAAGTGCGCCCGGCGATTCTGGCCCTGATGGGCGCCGTAATTTTCCTGCTGCTGATTGCGTGCTCCAATGTGGCGAATTTGTTCCTGGTGCGCGCTTCGCTGCGCGGACGCGACCTGGCGGTGCGCACCGCGATGGGCGCAAGCTGGTGGCGCCTGGCGCGGCAGATGTTGGCCGAAGCGCTGCTGGTTTCGGCATTCGGTTCCGCCCTGGGATTCGGGTTGGCGTGGGTGGGAGTCCGCGAGCTGCTGGCCATTGCGCCGGCCAGTCTGCCACGTCTGGACGCCACGCGCATCGACCCCACGGTGCTCCTGTTCAGCATGGGTGCGGGGCTGGCAGCCGCGGTGCTGTTCGGCCTGGCGCCGGCCCTCCGCGCGGCGCGTCCCGATGTGGCCCAGGTGTTGCGGGCTAGGTCTCTGACCGCCTGAAAAGGTTCTATAAAACACTTCCATTTGGAAATGTTTTGGGCTACACTGGGGTATGTCGCGGCGCCCTATTCCGATCAGAGTCAAGTCCAAGGATCTCTCGCAGATCGGTGAGCTACTGCGAGGGGGCATTCAACAGGTACGTGTCGTCTTGCGAGCGCTTTCGCTACGCCAGCTTGCCGACGGCTTCACGGCACCCGAAGTCGCGCAGGCACTTCCCCTTACCGCTAAGGCGGTCCGTCAGATCGCCCATCGCTACACCAGTGACGGTTTGGATGCCGCCATCTACGCCAAACAGCGACCGGGAGCCCAGGAGGTTCTCGATGGTCCCCAGAAGCAGCGGATCGTTGCCATGGTCTGTAGCGCGCCGCCGGAAGGTCGGGCGCGTTGGACGGTCCGCTTGATCGCCGAAGAGGCCGTCAAGCGCAAGTTGGTGCCCAAGGTAGGCCGAGAGACAATTCGGATTTTGCTACAGAGCCACGAGTTGAAGCCGTGGCGGGAAAAAATGTGGTGGTGCGCCGGGATAAACCGGCATGGAGTCGAGGATGAAAGAGCCTCACGAGAAAGGGCTAGCAATCCGCTCGGCCCCGAGTTTTGCGCTGGTTCGCCGCGAGGTGTCCAGTGAAGCGTAAACAGGGGGAAAGATGGGCTGGGTATCGAGCTTCGAAAATTTGCAATCAGGGCGCCGACGCCGTCACCACTGCGGAAGGCAACACTACCAGTAGCGTTAATGCGAGCGACTGGTCGGCCCTGCGTAGTCGCAGACCCCATGCACGTCTGGAAACTCCATGCACGAGAACCGGGAGACCTCGGAGGTGCCTGAAGCGGATATTCGCGACAGGCCGGCGGGTGAAGGCAATAGCCATACGGCCCGCATGCACGTCTTTGAGGAGTCGGACAGCGGAGGAGTACCGATGAATCACTCGAACAATGGCGGACAACCGCCGGCGGAGAGTGAGGAGGGAAGGCCGCTGATCAAGGAGAACACTCATCAATCCAGCACGCACTCGACACAGGGCGAGGCGCGCGTGTCCCAAGGGTTGGCGGGTGTGCGTAAGGCAGCAAGGGAACGGAAGGAGATGAAGTTCACCGCTCTGCTTCACCATTTAACTGTCACGCTGCTCCGGGAAAGTTTTTACGCTCTGAAGCGTAAGGCCGCGCCGGGGGTGGATGGCATCACATGGGAGGAGTATGAGACCGGGCTGGAAGGTCGGCTCGCCGATCTGCACAGCCGGGTCCACCGTGGCGCTTATCGGGCGCAGCCGTCGAGAAGAGTTTTCATACCGAAACCGGATGGTCGGCAACGGCCACTCGGGGTCGCGGCCCTGGAGGACAAGGTTGTTCAACAGGCTGTGGTCACGATCCTCAACGAGATTTATGAAGAGGATTTTCGGGGTTTCTCGTACGGCTTCCGGCCAAAGCGTAGCCAGCATCAAGCGCTGGATGCGCTGTACGTCGCGATCACGCGGAAGAAGGTGAACTGGATTCTGGATTGTGACATTAGGGGCTTTTTCGATAATTTGTCGCACGATTGGCTCTTGAAGTTCGTCCAGCATCGCGTTGCCGACCGCCGCATTCTCCGGCTGATCCAGAAATGGCTGAAGGCGGGAGTGATGGAGGAAGGCGAATGGAAGAGCACGGAGATGGGCACTCCACAGGGTTCGGTGATTTCGCCGTTGCTCGCGAATATCTATCTGCATTACGTGCTCGACCTGTGGGTGGACGTCTGGCGCAAGAAATGTGCGCGAGGCGATGTCGTTGTCGTTCGGTACGCCGACGATAATGTACTTGGATTCCAACACCTGAACGACGCGGACCGATTCCTGACGGAGTTTCGGGAACGGTTGGCAAAGTTCGGATTGGAACTACACCCAGACAAGACGCGCCGGATTGAGTTCGGGCGGTTCGCCGAACAAAACCGGAAACAGAGAGGAGAAGGGAAGCCGGAGGCGTTCGATTTTCTGGGATTCACGCATATCAGCGGGAAGGACCGGAACGGGAGCTATGCCGTGAAGCGCAAAACGATCAGCAAACGAATGCGGGCCAAGTTGCTGGAAATCAAGCAGCAGCTCCGCAGACGGATGCATGAACCGGTAGCGCAGACCGGCCAATGGCTCCGGTCGATCGTCCAAGGCTACTTCAACTACCACGCGGTACCCGGAAACACCGACAGTCTGTCCGCATTCCGCTATCGGGTGATTAGGCTCTGGAGGACGATGTTGATCCATCGGGGTCAGAAGCATCAGCTGACGTGGGCGCGGATGCAAAAGCTGGCTGACCGCTGGATTCCTCGGCCGCGTGTTCTTCATCCTTATCCCCGAGTTCGCTTTGACGCCACACATCCGAGATAAGAGCCTCATGCGGTAGTGCCGCCCGTGGGGATCTGTGCGGGGGGTGTCGGGCGACCGGCATCCCTACCGCGACCATAGCCGAGTTGGACCAGGCGTACATCCAGAAGATGGAAGACGTGCTGGCCATCTACGAGAAGCCCTATAATCCTGCCCAACCCGTTGTTTGCCTGGATGAGAAACCGATCTCGCTGCATGCTGACGTGCGAGCGCCGATACCGGCCAAACCGGGGAAACTGGCCAAGCAAGACAACGAATACAAACGGTGCGGCACGGCGAACGTATTTGGCGTCGTGGAGCCGAAGGGCGGCCGGCACTTCACCACCGCTACTCCCAACCGTTCCGGCGCCGAGTTCGCACGCATGGTGGAGCACGTCGTGGAGCAGTATCCCGCCGCCGACACGATCCACCTCGTCATGGACAACCTCAATATACACTGCCGCAAATCGTTGGCCGATTGCTTCGGCGAGCAGAAGGGCGGGGATATCTGGGATCGGCTCAGCGTGCACTACACGCCGAAACACGGAAGTTGGCTCGATCAGGCGGAGATCGAACTCAGCATGTTCTCGCGGCAATGTCTGGGCGCGCGAAGGATTCCGGATCTGACCACGCTGAAGCGGGAAACCAGGGCTTGGAACCGGAAGGCCAATCAGAAACGGACCAAGATCAACTGGCGGTTCACGCGAAAGAAGGCCAGGAAGGTGTTCCAGTACGAGCCGCCCGGCCGCAGTGGCTAAAACCGACGCCGCACTAAGACACCCTAACAGGCTCATAAGCAACGAAGCCTGGGCGAGTTGCGCGCAAGAACCAGCACAGCAAAGTCCAAACCGTGTTGAGGAAAGCTTAGCCGCAGAAACCAGCACGCTTTAGGTCCTAACAAACTGCCCAGATTGACACTCAATCTGTGCAGAATGCATTAATCAAACCTTTTCAGGCGGTCAGAGACCTAGCGGCCGGACCAGCGGCCTGAGCGGCGGGGCGCTACTGCGCAATGCTGTGGTGGTGGTGGAAGTGGCCCTGTGTTTCGTGTTGCTCGTGGGCTCGGGCCTCATGTTCCGCAGCTTCCTGGCGTTAGAGCGCATCAATCCGGGGTTCGATCCGCGCGGCGTCCTGACCTTCCGCACCATGGGCGGCAAGCTCGCGCGCACTCCCGAGGAGCGGGCCGCCGTGGTGCGCCAGATGCGCGCCGTGCTGGCCGCGATTCCGGGTGTGGAAAGCGTTGCGGCGGCCGACGTCCTGCCGCTCGACGGACCTTTCTTCCCAGTTCGCTGGGGAAAGGAGGACGCACTGACCGACGCCGGCAAGTTCCAGGCGGTGGATGTGCAAACCGTCCTGCCCGGCTATTTCGAAACCATGCGCACGCCCCTGTTGGCCGGCCGTGTGTTCGACGATTCGGATAACAATCCGCAAGTCAGGCGTATGGTTGTGGACCGGCAACTGGCCGCCAAGGCATTCCCCAATGGCAGCGCGGTGGGACAGCGGATTCTCAGCCGCTTGCGCACTCCCCAGCCCGAGTGGTTCGAGATTGTCGGCGTGGTGGCGCACCAGCGCCTGACGTCGCTTGCCGAACCCGGCCGCGAACAGGCCTGGCTTCCCGATGGTTACTGGGGCCACCGGTTCGTTGCCGCGTGGGCCGTGCGAACGTCGGGCGATCCGGCCAAGTACGCCGGGCAGGTGCGCGCGGCGATGGCGAAGTTCGATCGGAGTATGTTGCTCACCGATGTGCGAACCATGGATTCCATCGTGGAGCGCGCGCAAACCGGCACACGCTTCTCGCTGTTGCTGATTGCGGCGTTTGCCGCGATTGCCGCGCTGCTCGCGGGCGTGGGCCTTTACGGCGTGCTTTCTACCGTGGTCCGCCAGCGCACCGCCGAAATCGGCGTGCGCATGGCGCTGGGCGCGGCGCCGGCGGGAGTCTTCGGCCTGATGATTGGCTATGGCTTGCGGCTCAGCGCGACAGGAATCGCCGCGGGATTGATTGCGGCGCTCCTGTTGACCGGAGCGATGACCAGCATGCTGGTGGGCATCCAGCCCACTGATCCCGTCACCTTCGCCGCCATGGCCGCATTGTTTTTCCTCATCGCCGTGCTGGCGACATGGCTGCCCGCCCGCCGCGCGGCCTCGCTGGACCCCTCGGCGGCGCTGCGGGAAGAGTAGGAAAGGCCGGGAGTCCTGTCCTACTGCCTTCGCGCGGCCATCACTTTTTGCGCTTCGCCCAGCAGCACGGCGGCCTTGGGCATGTCTTCCACGGCCTTCTGCACTTCCGGATCGTCCACAAACTGCGCGCGGTCGGCCGTCTTCTTGTCGAAAGCGCGCATGTAAAATTCCTTGCGGATCTGCTCGGTGAGCCACTTCGTGTCGCGGCTGAACTCGGCGTCGGTGAAGGGGAAATCCTTGGTGTGCAGGTAGTCCTTGAAGCGCGACAGCAGATCGCTATCCGGCGTCCAGCCCTCCGGAAGCTGCGGTTTGGCCGGCCCGAAGTAGGTGGAGGCGAAGCGGTAGATCACCGACGAATTATAAATCCGCCGCTCGAAGAGCGTCGGCTTGACGGGGTCGAACTTTTCGTCCGGCGTGATGCCCCCGCCGCCATACATCTTGCGGCCGGTATCGGTGCTCTTGACGTCGGCGTCGTTCTGCATGGGCTTGCGGGCGTAATAGTAATCGAAGAACGAGCCCTTGGTGTAATCGCGCTGGATCAGCCGCCCGCTGGGCGTGTAATAGTGAGCGATGGTGAGCAACAGCGCCGCCCCTTCCGTCAACGGGAACTGCGCCTGAACCAGCCCCTTGCCGAAGGTATTCTCGCCCATAATGAGGGCGCGGTCATGATCCTGCAATGCCCCGGAGACAATCTCCGACGCGGAAGCCGAATTGCCGTTCACCAGCACCACGATGGGGTACTTCTGCGCCAGCGGAATCGCCTTGGCGCGAAATACCTGTTCCTTTTCGGCGCGCCCGCGGTGCGACACCACCACCTGGCCGTCGTGCAGGAAGCGGCCGGCCAGGGAGACGGCTTCCGTCACCAGGCCGCCGCGATTCTCGCGCAGGTCCAGAATCAGGCCCTTGATTTTCGATTCGTCCAGCTTGAGCAGCGCGGCTTCCACGTCGCGCGCCACGTTCTGGGCTTCGAAGCTGGTCACTTCGAGGAAGGTGATGCCGGGTTTCAACCAGAAGGCATCCACCAGGCTGGTCTCGATCTCGCCGCGAATCACGGTTACGGTCACCGGTTCGGCGGCGCCCTCGCGCGTTACGGTGACGCGCACCGGGGTGCCGCGGCCGCCGCGCAGCAGTTCGGCCACGCCGGCCGAGTCCTTCTTGGTGACGTCCTTGCCGTCCACCGCGACAATCACGTCGCCGCGGCGCAGGTCGGCGCGCCAGGCCGGCGAGCCGGGGAACGGCTCCATGGCGATCACCTTGGGGCCATCCATGGAAATCAGCATGCCGATCCCGAAATACTGCGCGCGTTGCTTGCGCTGCATGTCCAGGTATTCGGCGGGGTCGAGGAAGTTGGAGTGCGGATCGAGGGTGCGCAGCATGCCGGGGATGGCGCCCTGATAGATGGCCTTTTCCGAGGAGATGGGGTCGGCGTAATTCTGCTCGAGGAGGGAGAGAAGGCTGGTGATCGACTTGAAACTCTTGTCGAGATCGTCCTGCGGAGTGGCCGCTCGCGCCCGGATGTTGGGGCCATAAAGCGGCGCCAGCACGGTGCAGGCACCGACGATCAGGGCCACTTGAACAGAAGTACGAATTTTCATGAATTACCCCCGGGCGGCAAACTCGCTTCCCTTGGCTTTATCATACCCTGTTAAAACAAGGCTTTCCAAGCCACCCCTTCCAGGGCGCACACCGCTCCCGCGAGTCTCCTATTAGTAGACTCGGCGAACCCCCACAATGGTTGCAAATTTGTTCCGCGTCCAAGAACCGGGTAGGCCGGGGGAAACTGATGCGGTTAATCCCTGTTATCGGTACCTATTCGGTACCTCAGGCGCTGCCGTTGGCGCCGCGCGCGTGGATAATGGAAGAGTCACTATGCTGCGTGCAGCTTCCATGTTCGGCCTGGGAGGCATATTCCTGTGGATCTCGCCCAAACTGCGCGATCAGGCAATGGGCGCCCTCGGCGGCGGTGTATCGGCGATGGATCTCTATGCGCCCTATTCTTACATCGCCGGCGGCCTTCTGGTTTTCGTCGCGCTGGTGGTTTCGTTATACCGCGGCGCTCAAGCGCGCTGACGCTACACTGAACGGTAATGAAAATTGAGACCCGGGCCGTCCACGCGGGCCGCTCCATCGACCCTGCCACCGGAGCGGTGACGCCGCCGATCCACCTTTCCACCACCTTCGAACGCGGTCCCGAGGGCGACTATCCGCGCGGGTACAGTTACTCGCGCGAGGACAACCCCAACCGCCACGCGCTGGAAGAATGCTTGGCCTCGCTGGAGGGCGGCAATCACGCCATCTGCTTCTCCTCCGGCCTGGCGGTGGTCACGGCGCTGGTGCAGGGCCTGGAACCGGGCGATCACATCGTGGCGCCCGACGACGTCTACTTTGGGCTGCGCAACGTGATCGGCGAGGTCTTTGGCAAATGGGGTCTGGAGACCAGCTACGTCGACATGACCAACGTCGACGATTTTCACGCCGCGCTCGGTCCCACGACGCGCCTGGTGTGGGTCGAAACGCCCTCCAATCCGCTGATGAAGGTCACGGACCTGACGTCGATCGCCGCTCTGGCGCGCCTGGCCGGGCCCAACATCCTGACGGTCTGCGACGGCACCTTCGCCACGCCCGTGCTGCAACAGCCGCTGGAGAGCGGCATCGACATGGTGGCGCACTCCACCACAAAGTACATCGGCGGACACGGCGACGTCGTCGGCGGCGCGCTGATTACGCGCCACCGGAACTACCTTTTCGAGCGCGCCCGCAAATCGCAGCGCTACGGCGGCAGCGTGCCTTCGCCGTTCGATTGCTGGCTGACGCTGCGCGGCATCGATACGCTGCCCTGGCGCGTGCGTGCGCAATCGGAGAACGCCATGCGGGTGGCGCGCTTTCTGGACGGGCACCGCGCCGTGGAAAAGGTGCACTATCCGGGGTTGCCCGGCCATCCCGGGCACAAGGTAGCGGCGCGCCAGATGTCGGCGTTCGGCGGCATGCTTTCCTTCCAGGTGAAGGGCTCGCGCGAAGCCGCGCTTGGCGTGGCGGCGCAATGCAAACTCTTCATCCGCGCCACCAGCCTGGGCGGTGCGCACAGCCTCATCGAGCACCGCGCCAGCGTCGAAGGCCCGGCTACCCGCACACCCGAGAACCTATTGCGCCTCTCCATCGGCCTGGAGCATGCCGACGACCTGATCGCGGACCTGGAGCAGGCGCTGTCTATCGTTCCTGGTTGAGCAATTTGCGTCCGCCCAGCGAACCGGTTTGCGAACTGCAACGGCCGATGGCTACGCCAACGCCAGATTCAAATTCTCGATCGCCTCGTCGACTTCCGCTGTATTCTTGAAGCCAAGCGTCACGCTATCGACGCCCGCGTTGTTGAACGCAAAGCGCATGGCCGCCTGCCGGTCCTGGCGCCCGGTGAACGCCCCCTCTCCGACCAGCTTCATGCTGATCACTCCCATTTTCTCGGCGTGAACCTGCTTGACATGGGTGACCACCTCGGCGACGTTGCCCGGCCCGTTGGTGTTGAAGTCCTCGCCGTCCATTTTGGTGCCGTTGTGGTTCATGCGGATCATGGCGATCTCCAACCACTTGTTTCCGGGGAACTGGCGCAACGCCGGCAGCCCGTGCACCGACGCGCCGTGCCCTACCACCACCTTCTTCGACTTGGCTTCCAGAATTCCGTCCTGCCAGCGCGCGCTGTCCGCCGGCCAGGTGGCCGCGTGCTGGTAGTGGAGCAGCAGCACGTCGAAGTAATCGGTGTTGGCCAACTTGCGCAGTTCGTCGATCTTCTCCTGTGGATCGACGCCCGGGCGGGTGGTGACCTTGGACATGAGGCGGTAGGTATCGCGCGGAATGCCCTTCAGAGCCACGCCCAGCATCCGGTGCATGTCGCCGTAAGACTCGGCGGTTTCGAAGAAGCGAATGCCGCGGTCGTAGGAGTAGCGCACCAGGCTGGTGAAGCCTTCCTGTCCCAGTTCGCGCTGGACGCGGCCGCTCATGGTGCCGGTGCCGAAGGCGAGGCGCGTCACCTTGACGCCGGATTTGCCGAGCGTGACCCAATCGGTCGCGGTGCCGCCCGCCGCCCGCAAGGGCCGGTTTCCGATTCCCGCCAATACACCCGCGGCGAGTCCGGTCTTTAGGAAATTGCGTCTGGAATAAAGTGGCATCTGTCGCCCTCCAATTGGCCCTATCCTATCACGAGTTTGGGCCGCGCGCCGGGCCTGGCGGCGGGAATCGATTCAGGATTGTGGAACGGTGCCGCGCAGCCGGTCCAACTCGTCCACGATTCTCTGCCGGACGGCATCGCGCAGCGCCGGAACCTGTGCGACGGTCCAGCCGTCCACGGGAACGGCATCCAGGATGCGCAGTTGGATATCGTGGGCGCCGCCAAAAAGCCACGAGTTTCGCGGCAGCGCGGCTCCGGAGCCTTCCACCACCAGCGGCAGGATGGGAATTTGCTCCCGAATGGCCAATTGAAACGGTCCCTGCGCGAAGGGCAGGACGTGCCCGTCGGGCGAGCGCGTTCCTTCGGGGAACAAGACAACCGAACATCGCTGGCGGAGGTAACGCGCGCACTGCAACATGGCGGTGGCGGCCTTGCGCCGGTCGGATCGTTCGATGGGCACGTCTCCCGCCATGCGGAGCATCCAGCCCAGCAAAGGCAAGCGGAACAACTCCGCCTTGGCGAGCCATTTGGTGTCCAGCTTGAGATGCGAAATCACCGGGATATCGGCCATGGACTGGTGATTGCTGACGATGACGTACACCTGGTCCCGGCTCAGGTTTTCGCCGCCGGAAACTTGGATTCGCCAGGGGTTGACTCTGGCAACGGCGCGCCCGAGCCGGCGGAACCAGCGTCCGGTTCGCAGGCGCGGCTCCACGTCGAACAACCGGATGAGGCCCAGCAGCGGGACCCAGAGCAGAATAAGAGTTGCGGTCGCAGCCCAAATCCAAGCGGATCGTAGGAAGCGGATCATTTGGAACGATTCGGCTGTACAAATTCTTGCACGCGGCACGCGAAGGAGCAAGCCATCCGCGTTAACGCCGCGCCGCAGCCGCTTTCGGCTTGCGCAGATCGTATACGTACATGCTCCAGCCGATCTTGGCGACCGGCTCGCGCAGGCGCAACGGCGCCAGATCGGCCAGCGGCACGTACACGCCTTGGAGAGGAGTGACGTTGGCCACGCAGTATTCGTCGATTTCGTCCCAGCCCTTCTGGTCCAGAGGTCCGGGATAGCCCATCTCGTCGATGCCGTAGTAGCGCATCTGGGCATTGCCGAAATAGTAAACGCGCGCCCGCCGCCTCCCGCTATGGGCGTCCAGCCAGAGGCCCAGCTTTTTGACGTCCTGGCCCCAGTCGATGTTGGAATCCACCAGGTATTCGGGACCGCGTCCCGGCCCGCCGGCCAGCTCGTTGAAGAACGCCAGGTAGTCGGGCGTAATGCGCGCGCACTCCGCCATCTGCAATGCCACCAGGCCCGCCAGCAGGTAAACTCCCGGCCGCCAGTTCGGCCGCGTGGCGAGCCACGCCGCGGCGCCCACATAAATGAACGGGTATACCGGCAGGATGTGGCGCATCCCGATGTTGATGCCGCTGGTCATGCTGAACGCGAAATAGAGCAGCGGTGGCAGGGCGAGGCCCAGCGCCATGGGTGAGATCCATTCCCGCTTCCACGCCTGCCACAGGCCGGCGGCCAGCAGCAGCAGCGTGGTCCCCAGGGCCGCCATGGTGCTTTTCACCGCGAAGACCACCGGAAAGTAATACCACCAGCCGGTTTCGGAGCGCATCCCCAACAGATAGCTGGCGTGCCCGCCCGCATTGTGGTCGGCGACATGATTCAGGCCGAGCAGGTAAGCGTGCGCCGGCAGGTGTAGCCAGCTCCCCAGGAGGAACAAGGCTTTGCCGATGGCGTTGGTGCGCACCACCACCGTGGACAGGCGCGGCACGCCGGTGCGCCAACAACGCACGGTCTCCGGCCAGTAAATCAGCGCCACCAGGAGGACGACGGAAGCGATCGCGGTGGCGGCGGCGATGGCCGCGCGGCGCAGGGGAAACTCCTTCGGCCGCCGGATCCAGCAGGCCGCGTACAGAATCCCTAGCGGCGGCAGCAGCAGCACGGCGGAGAACTTGGTGACGAGCGCCAACGCGATAGCGGCGGCGGCCGCCAGCAAGCGGCGCGGGCTGGATTCTTCCAAATACTCCACCCACAGCACGCAGGCGAAAAAGAAAAATACCGTGACCGGGAAATCGGTGGTGACGTAGCGGCCATGCGCCATCAGATTGGGGTCGAAGGCGCACAGCGCGGCCGCCGCCACTCCGGCCGCGGGTCCGTAGCGGCGGCGCGTCCACCATGCCACCGCGGCAGCGAACAGCAGGGTCAGCAGGATATTGGGGCTGCGCGCCGCCAAGAGAATCGAATCGGCATCGCGCCGGTTCTTGTAGAGGAAATCGATTCCGTAGCGGACCTGATCTTTGCGCTTGCCGTCGGGCGCGTAAGGCTCCGCGGCGAGCCCCATCAGGGCCAGCGGCAGCGCGCTGACCATTTTCACCAGCGGGGGATGTTCCACGTTCCAGGAGTAGTCGCCGAGCTTTAGATAGGAATAGCCCGACACGATGTGGATGCCTTCGTCCCAGGTCTGGGTCTCGCCCTTCGCGGAACGCACTTCGAGCGTGCCCACAATCGCCAGAATGGCAGCCACGGCCGGCCAAAAAAGATGTCGGATGCTCATCCCCGATCCCCAGGATAGCAATCGCCGGCGCCGCCCTTGCGGCTGCATGGGCGTTTTGGTGTACACTGGGACTGACGAAACTTTGAGCTTGTCTTCGCTTCTCATCATTCCGATTCTCGACGAGAGAGTTCTCCGGGGCTCCCAACCCCTATTCTTGTGCCGTCCTAATCTCCCAACAAACGTATAACCAATGTATCCAGGCAGAAACTTTCCTCCTCGCAGGCAGAATCGCAGAGAGAACGTGAACGAATCGATTCGCGTTCGTGAAGTACGCGCCGTATTTCCGGACGGCACCACCGAGGTGATGCCGACCGCCGCGGCGCTGAGAAAAGCCCAGGATCTGGGGCTCGACCTGGTGCTGATCGCGCCCACCGCCGTGCCTCCCGTGGCCAAGGCGGTGGACTTCGGTCACTACCAGTACGACCTGAAGAAAAAGCAGCACGATGCCCGCAAGAAGCAGCACGTGGTGCAGGTCAAGGAACTGAAATTCCGCCCCAATACGGACGACCACGACTACGATTTCAAGAAGAACCACGCCATCCGCTTTCTGCAGGAAGGCAATCGCGTGAAGGCGGTCGTCCAATTCCGCGGGCGTGAGATTGCGCACGCCGATCTCGGCAAGAAACTGCTCATGCGCTTCGCCGCCGACCTGACCGCTTACGGCGCGGTGGAAGGCATGCCCCGCATGGAGGGACGCAACGCCCATGTGCTCATTAGTCCGGTGAAAGCCGTGACCAAGAGCGACAAGCCGGAGAAACCCGAAAAAAGCGACAAGACCGCCCCTCCCACCGCGTCCTAGTCCCTACCCCAGTACGCACCCCGGCAACGCGCGTTTGGCCGCACTTCGGCCCCATGATAAGATGCCATTAGTGCTGCCCCCTGACAAGCGGGATCTCTCCGCCGGGATCCGGTGAACATGTACAACGCCTTTTTCGGCTTTACCAAAAACCCGTTCAACATGAGTCCGGACCCTTCGTTTCTCTTCCGGAGTCCCCAGCACGAGGAGGCGCTCGCCAGCCTCATCTATGGCGTGCAAAGCCGTAAGGGATTCATCGCCCTGACCGGGGAAGTGGGCACCGGCAAGACCACCATGCTGGAGTGCCTGCGCGATTTCCTCAACGCCCAACAAATCGCCTTCGCTTCCCTGTTCAACTCCCGCCTCACCGTCGAGCAGTTCTTCGAGCTCCTGGCTTACGATCTCGACCTCCGCTGCAACCGCCTCTCCAAGACAGAGGTCCTGCTCTCGCTCAACAACATGTTGCTGGAACGCGCCGGGGCGGGACGCACGACGGTGCTGATCGTTGACGAAGCCCACAACCTCGAGTGGGATGTTTTGGAAGAGATTCGACTCCTCGGCAACCTGGAAAATCGCCGCGGCAAACTGCTGCAGATCGTCCTCTCCGGACAGCAGGAACTGGATCGAAAGCTGGAAGCGCCGGAATTCCGCCAACTCAAACAGCGGATCGCCTTGCGCTGCACCTTGCGCGGCTTTACCGCGGAGGAAACCTCGGCCTACGTGAATTCGCGTATGGCCCGCGCCGGCTTGAAGAATCAGCCGATCCTCAGTCCCCTCTTACTGGATGAAATCCACTTCCGCTCCCTGGGAATCCCGCGCCTGATTAACGCCATCTGCGATAACCTCCTGCTCACCGCTTTTGCCCTGGAGAGCAGGGTTGCCACGCTGGAAATGCTGGACGAGGTCACCAGGGATATGCGCCTGGAGTATCCCGCCAAAAATCCGTTCCGTGCGGATTCGACTTATCCGGAACAGGTTTTGCACCGTCCCGAAGTACGCTTTCGGGCCGAATAAGCACTACCGGAAGTACCCCCCGGCTTCTCACAGGTATATAGACCCCTCCTTGATTCCATTTAGTTCCATAACTTTCCGCTAATCGGACCTCAAAAAGTACTGTGTCCTGATAGGTTTTGGTCGCGCACTACGGCATTAATACGGTAAACTTCGGTTGAGATAGCAAGCACCAGTAAGGTCCGTGCCGTAGACTGCCTACACACGCTGGGCTTGACCAGTCACCCGAACCGGAGGGCGTGAGATTTCGACTAAAGGAGTCCGACCCCAAATGCGCAAATTCTTCGACAGCAAGTTCGCTTTCTTCGCGGTTCTCGCTTTGTTCACGTCTGCCTTCACCTGGAACATATTGCATGGTGTAGGTCAAATTAACAGCGGGCACATTTTGCTGGCACCCGATGTGGTGCTGCTCGCCCACGGCCCCAGCATTCCGCCCGATCCGTGGGACGGCGTCCGCATCGCCCATGGCCCCAGCATTCCGCCCGATCCGTGGGATGGCGTGCGCATCGCCCATGGTCCCAGCATTCCGCCCGATCCGTGGGATGGCGTGCGCATCGCCCATGGTCCGAGCATTCCGCCCGATCCGTGGGATGGCGTGCGCATCGCCCATGGTCCCAGCATTCCGCCCGACCCGTGGGATGGCGTGCGCATCGCCCATGGTCCGAGCATTCCGCCCGATCCGTGGGATGGCGTCCGCATCGCTCATGGCCCCAGCATTCCGCCCGATCCGTGGGACGGCGTCCGCATCGCTCACGGCCCCAGCATTCCGCCCGACCCGTGGGATGGCTTCACGGCTTAAGCGTACCGTTTCCGCACCCCGCGCCAGACTTAAACAAATCGTTGTTGGAGAGCAACAAGCGATACAGACCGGCTTAGAATTGAAGGTGCATGCGGCAGGTTCTCCAAGTGTGCGCGTACCTCCTCGGGGTACCGCTTGAGCTAATGGTAATCGCTGCACTCCTGCGCGGCGATTACAGGCGCTATCCGTTCGTGTTCCTCTATGCCGTGGTCGATTTTTTGACCACGATTCTCGAGATTCAGCCCTCGATGGCATATAATTCCGGTACTCCGGAAGCCAAGCGCCAGTGGGCGCTGATGTTCTGGTTCAACGAACGGATCATGCAGGTCCTGGTCTTCCTGCTAGTGATCAGCCTGGTTTACAGCGCCACCAAGCACCTCCGCCCGCGCCGTACTTTACTCACCGGAATTATTTGCGGCACCTTGCTGGTGGCGGCGATTTCGTTCTGGATTCACTACGATCCGACACCTCCCATGGGAAGATACATGACGCGGTGGACTCGCGATCTCAACTTCAGCGCAGCCATTCTGGACCTCGGACTCTGGGCCTTTCTGATCGGCTCGCCCCAGAAGGACTACAAACTGCTGCTGATCACCGGCGCGCTCGGGATCCAATTCACGGGAGGTGCGATTGGCCAGTCGTTGCGCGATGCGGCTCCGGCCATCGTGGCTGCCGCGAGCGACTTCCTGATGATCACCAACCTGGCGCGTCTCTACATCTGGTGGCAGGCCTTTCGCGGTCCGCCCAAGACGCTTCCCGCCGGCAACGCTTCCCCAAAATGAAAAGCAGCCATGCCTCCGAGGCACATGGCTGCTTGAGATGCTTTCGCGAAGCTGATATCGCGCGGTTACTGCTTGGCCTCCCGATCGGCCGAGGTCGTGACCGTCCCGTTCAGCGAGGCGGTCGCCTGGTCGGCGTTGAAGACCTTCACTTCGACGCGGCGGTTCCTGGCGCGCGCGGTGCGGCTTCGTGCGTCGTCGACCGGCTTCTCCTGGCCCAAACCAATCATGTGGATGCGGTAGATCGGGATATCGTGCTTGGCCACCAGATATTCCACCACCCGGTCCGCGCGATGGCGGCTAAGGGTCTCGTTGTAGGCTTGCGACCCGGTCGAGTCCGTATAGCCTTCCACTGCGATGAAGAAGCGCCGCTGGCTCTTCACCTCGGTGGCGAGCTTGTCGAGCTCATCTTTGGCGCCGGCGGTCAACTCATACTTGTTGAACGCGAATGCCACCGCCACCGACGTCTGCAATTTGTAGTCGTCGATGTTGCCCAGGGCGCTGCGCAGACTGCTCAACTCCTGCGTGTTCTTTTCGCCGAGCTTGTTGGCCTCGTCCGCCCGGTTCAGTGCCTGGCCGGCGTGTTGATCGGCCGTGGCGGCGTGCTGATCCGCGGCGCCCGCGCGTTCCTGCGCGGCGCTGATTCCGCTCTGCGATTTCTCGTCAACCTGTTTCACCTGGCTGCGAGTGTCTTCGATCTGTTGACCGTTACGGCTGGTCTGTTCGCCTACCTGATCCACCTTGGCCTGAATGGGAGCAGCGGTGTTATTGACGTATTTTTTAGTTGCGCACCCACTGGCGAGCAGAGTCCCCGTCACGATGCAAGTGGTAACAAGAAAAGCGTTCATAGTCTGAAACCTCACTGGAAACATGGGCAATCGGGATGCCAATGGATCTAAGATACTATTCTTCAATACCTTACGAATCCGATCCATGAGTGCCAGGCCGTCCGGGCATGCAAACTTTACGCGAGTTGCGCGCTTTCTACCGGGTACCTGCCCGGCGACGGGCCCCGCCACCCAAGGCTGACACACGGCAATCCACAAATCTGGCTAGCCTTTGTTTTTGGGTTCCCGGGTGTCCGCGTCACGAAGCCGTGACGTGCACACTGCGCGGGTTTACTCTTTGAGCTTTTCGGTCCAGTTGGTGACCACTGTAATGGGAACCGCGCTGGTCCATTCCAGGGGAGTATTGACCAGGAAACGCTGGCCGTCGGGGGTGGCGTCGTAGAGATTCCAGCTCTTGGGAACGGGCCGCGTCTGGAAGAGCGTGACCGCCTGGCCGGCTTCAATACCGCCATCGGCGCCCACGCGAATGGGCGCGCTCATGATGCGGCCGTCGTTGGTCATGTAGAACAACTCGCTACTGTCCGAGCGCCAGCGTGGCAGACCGCCGCCCTTGGACACCATCCAGCGCCGCCTGGTGCCGTTGTTGAGCCCGTCGAAGGCCTGCACGTAGACTTCGTTGTGCCCGGTCTGGTCCGACTGGTATGCCAGCCATTTGCCGTCGGGCGAAATGGTGGCGAATCCTTCCGAGTAGACCGTATCGAGGACCGGCGCCGAACGGCGGTCGCCCACCGACAACCCCCAGATGTCCAGGTGTGTGCCCACGCCTGACAGGGTGTAGAGGATGTAGCGGCCGTCGTGCGACCAATCCGAGGGGAACTTCTGGTCGGCGCTCTTCATCAGCAACTCCGGTTTAGCGCCCGCCTGCACGCCGCGCGTAAAGATGTCGAAGGCGTCTCCCTGCTTGCCGAAGTAGGCGATGTGCGACCCGTCGGGCGACCATATCGGCGACCCTTCGTGCATCGGCCCATCGGTAATCTGCTCCGCCGTCCCGCTCACGTCCAACTGCCATAGATGGGCGGTCTTTCCGTCCGGTCCGGTCTTGGCCGCAACCGCGTGGGTCCCGTCCGGCGATATCCTCGGCGGTCCCCAGGTGCCCGGTTCACCGGCGGTCGCAATCTGCCTGCCGCTTCGATCGATCCACACCATCTGGCGGGTGGGCTGTCCCACGCCCTGATAGACCAGCACACCGGTGGTGGAAACCGAGATCGGCGCCAGCGCCAGGCTGCGCACCGCCCCGATGTCGTTGCCCAGCGTGATGGTAGCGCCGGTGATGTCCAGGCGGCTCACATTGAAGGGCTGGGCCTTCAGATCGCGCTCATCGATAAACAGCAGGTAGCCGGTTTTCGGCGCATCCGGCGCGGCCGCGGAATACACCGCGTTGGTCTGGCTGGTGAAGAGCCGGTGATACTCCGGCGGGTCGATCGAGCCCAAGTAAACCCCGGACGTTTCGGCCAGGTCCGTCTGCTGATAAAACACGAAATGTTTGCCGTCCGGCAGGAACTGCGGCCACAGGTCGGCCCGTTCGAGCTTGGATTCGTCCAGTTTCAGCACCGGCTGCGGTTTTCCGCCGCTCGCCGCCACGCGGGAGAAACCTTCCGAGAGACTGGGCGCGAAGAGGATGGTGCCATCCTTGTTCCACGCGCCGCCGCCCGGGGCGGCTTCCGCCGCACAAATATTTTCCGGAACCCCGCCGGTGATCTTCACCTTCTTCAAAAACTTGCCGCCAAAGAACGCGATCGACTGGCTGTCCGGCGACCAGAACGGCGCCGACGCGCCTTCCGAACCCTGGATCACAGTGGCGTGCAACGCATCCAGCGGGCGCAGCCACAACATGCGCTTGCCTTCCGGCCCAACCGCCGAGAATGCCAGATAGCGGCCGTCGGGCGAAACCGAGGGCATGCCCGGATAAGTGGTATTCTCCGGTTGCGTCACGGAAAACTTGAGAACCGCCGCCGCCGGCTTCTGATGCAGCAACAGCACGGCCGCGAGCGACGTAGCCGCCAGCGCCAGTATCCCCGCCCCAATCGCCCAGACTCGCCGTCTGCGACTCAAACCGGCCATCGCCTTGGCGCCCTGCGCCCAGTACGGCGCCGCGCCTGGTCCCGCCGACGCGATGGCGGCAGCCGGACGCTGGGCTTCCGGTGCGGCTGCCCACACCGCCGCGGGGGGCGCCGGCGCCGTCGCCGGAGCGGGCATCGGACGCACCGCCAGCCGCCGGCCGGCGAGAGCGGCGCGGGGCAGGGAACGTCCCGCCAGTTTCAACTCGATCACCGCGTTCTGCACGCGCTGGCGCCGCTCCGCCGGCTCCTTCTCCAGACAGCCGGCAATCACTCCTTCCAGAGCCGCCGCAATCGCCGACTTGGCCAGTAGTGGCGCCGGGGGGTAAGTCAGAATTCGATGATCCAATTCCGCGCCCACTCCGGGAAATGCGCGCTTCCCGCTGGCGATTTCGTACACCAGAGCGCCATAGGCGAATATGTCGCTGCGCGCGTCCGGCTCTTCGCCGAGCACTTGCTCCGGCGCGCGGTATGCCGCGCAATCTTCCGGCGACGCCGTGGCTTCCAGGATGCGCGCTCCGCCGGGTGTCAGCGCGATGCAGAAAGGCGACAGCCCGCCGTGCACCAGCCGGCGCGAATGGATGCTCTGCAGCGCGGACCCGATTTCGATGGCGTAGCGCAGAGCCACTTCCGCGGGCACCGGACCACGCCCGAGTCTGGCCGAGAGCAATTCGCCTGAAACCGGTTCTTTGCTGAGGAAATCTAGTCTGATCTCTGCCACGTCGGTCGCAATTTCCTTCCGGTCCTAGGAACTTCCCGGAACAATGACCCCGCCAACCGAATTATATTATATGCCTGCTGGATGACAATATCCCTATGGTTCTATTGAGGTGCTGGAGGTACTGGGGGCCATTGTCGCAGCCCCCCGTACGCCGCTATCCAAGGGTAACGAGGGCGTGATTTCCATGGGAATTCCCATCGCCCGCCATGCTTGCCGCGCCTCCCCGCGGCGCCGCCCGGCCCCCCGGCGGCATCGCGCCGTGTTTTCCCTTCTGGTATTCTGTTGAACGTGCCCATTGACACGGCTCGTGGCGCATGTACAATCCAAGTTGGCAGCTATTTCACATCCGAAACGGAAGTGGCCTAAAATGTTGAAAGCCAGGAAACCCCGGCCCGCAACCACCCCTGAAGCGCAGGGCTATAACTCGAGCGATGTAGCCCGCATTTGCGGCGTCAGTCTGCGTCAACTTCAGTGGTGGGACGAACGCAGTGTCGTCTCTCCCCGGCAAGACGGGCACAAGCGAATCTACATGGCCGAAGAAGTGGTCGAAATCTCCGTGATCGCCGAATTGCGCCGCAAGGGCTTTTCGCTGCAGAAGATCCGCCGCGTGTTGCGCTTCCTGCAAAAAGACATGGGCAAGCGGCTCAGCGAAGCGCTCGCCGGTTCCGCCGATGTTCATCTGTTGACCGACGGCAAGACCATTTTCCTGGAAGAGGCGCCCAACCGCATCATCGATCTGCTCAAGAACGCCCGCCAGCCCATGTTCCTGGTCTGCGTCACCGATCAGGTCCGCCGCCTCACGGCCACCGCCGAACGCAAGCCCGCGCGCAGCGAAACCGCCTCCCCGGCCGCCCGCAAAGCCCGCGTCGGATAGACGGCCGGACGCCGGCGCTAGCGCGAAGACCCCTCACCGTTGCGCGCTATGCCCCACCCACACGCGCATGGTTGTTGAGTTTTGCCTCCTGTTTTCTTCTCTTTGACGCTGGCATCGGAATTGCACACCAGGCTTTCATGGCATACGTAATTACCGATACCTGTACCAAGGACGAACTGTGCGTGCAAGCCTGCCCGGTGGACTGCATCCACCCCAAGCAGGATGAGGACGGTTTCGCCGATGCACCGCAGCTTTACGTCAAGCCCGACGATTGCATCGATTGCGGCGCCTGTATCCCGGTTTGCCCCACGAATTCGATATACGTGCTGGAAGAACTGCCCGAGGAATACACCCGCTTCGCCGATATCAACGCCGCGCATTATAACTAGTCCCGCAACACCGATTCAGCCTTCCGCGCCGCTCCGCGGGGCGACCCTCCCGGCCGCCCCCGCTTGGTCCTGCCCGCTCGCGTCGCCGCGTCACGATGCATCCTTCAGACTTCGCTCCCCCGCGCGGGGGTGAGTCCCTCCTGTTATCCTCAAAAAAGCACACTGATTTCCACGCGCGCCGTCCATGAAAAAACTGCTTGCACTGAATCGTAGCGAAATCGCCATCCGCATCCTCCGCGCCGCCAACGAACTGGGCCTGCGTACCGTCGCCATCTATTCCAAGGAAGACCGCCTCGCCTTGCACCGCTTCAAGGCCGACGAAGCCTACCTCATCGGCGAAGGCAAAGGACCGGTGGAAGCCTACCTGGATGTCGAAGGCATCGTCGCGCTGGCCCAGGAGAAGGGCGTGGACGCCATCCACCCGGGCTACGGATTCCTCTCCGAGAACCCCGCCCTGCCCCGCGCCTGCGCTCGCGCCGGTATCGCCTTCGTCGGACCCTCGGCCGGCCTGCTCGACCTGCTGGGCGACAAGACCGCCGCGCGCCGCCTGGCCCAGCAAGCCGGAATTCCGCGCGTTCCGGGCAGCGAGGAAGCCGTCACCGACCCCAAACAGGCCGCCAGGATCGCCGGCGAGATTGGCTACCCGCTGATCGTCAAAGCGGCCTTCGGCGGCGGCGGAAGGGGCATGCGCGTGGTCGACAACCCCGCGGACTTCGCCGGCAAGCTGGAAGAGGCGCGCCGCGAATCCGCCGCCGCCTTCGGCAACGACGCCGTTTTCCTGGAACGCTTCGTGCGCCGCGCCAGGCACGTCGAAGTGCAGATCCTGGGCGACCAATTCGGCAATATCCTCCACCTTTACGAGCGCGATTGCTCCGTGCAGCGCCGCCATCAGAAGGTGGTCGAGGTGGCGCCCGCCGTCTCGCTCGCTCCCGCCATCCGCGCCGCCCTGGCCGATGCCGCCGTCACCCTCGCCCGCGCCGCCGGATACACCAACGCCGGCACGGTCGAGTTCCTGGTGGATGCCGACACCGGCGAGTGGTACTTCATCGAGGTCAACCCGCGCATACAGGTCGAGCACACGGTCACCGAAATGGTCACCGGCATCGACCTCGTGCGCTGCCAGATTCAGGTGGCGCAGGGCCTCGACCTGCATGGTCCCGAAATGAACCTGCCGCCCCAGGATCGCGTCCCGCTCTACGGCTACGCCATGCAGTGCCGCATCACCACGGAGGACCCGGCCAACGGCTTCGTCCCCGACTACGGCAAGATTCACACCTATCGCTCGCCCGCCGGATTCGGCATCCGCCTGGATGGCGGCTCCGCCTACTCCGGCGCCGTCATTACCCCGTTCTACGATTCGCTGCTGGTGAAGACCACCGCCTGGGGACGCGAGTTCGCCCACGCCTGCCAGCGCATGGACCGCTGCCTGCGCGAGTTCCGCGTGCGCGGCGTCAAGACCAACATCCCGTTCCTGGAGAACGTGGTCAACCACCCCGATTTCCAGGCCGGCAACGTCACCACCCGCTGGCTCGAGGAAACCCCGGCGCTCTTTAAATTCGTGGCGCGCCAGGACCGCGCCACCAAGCTGCTGGGCTACCTCGCCGATACCATCGTCAACGGCAACCCCACCGTCGCCGGAAAGCCCGCCCCGGTCCGCGTCGGCAAGCCGCCGGTGCCGCCCCACGATGCCTCCGCCCCGCCGGCCGGCACGCGCCAACTCCTCCGCGATCTCGGTCCCGAAGGCTTCGCCGCCTGGACCGCCGCGCAGAAGAAACTCCTCCTCACCGACACCACCTTCCGCGACGCCCATCAATCGCTGCTCGCCACCCGCGTGCGCACCTACGACATGCTGGCCATCGCCAACTTCGTCTCGCACAAGCTGCACGGTCTTTACAGCCTGGAAATGTGGGGCGGCGCCACCTTCGATGTCACCATGCGCTTCCTGCACGAAGACCCCTTCGCGCGCGTGCGCCGCCTGCGCGAAGCCATCCCCAACATCTGCTTCCAGATGCTGCTGCGCGCTTCCAATGCCGTGGGGTATACCGCCTATCCCGATAACGCCGTCGCCGAGTTCATTTGCGAAGCGTCGGCGCAGGGCATCGATATCTTCCGCATCTTCGATTCCCTCAACTGGCTGCCCAACATGAAGGCTTCCATGCAGGCCGTGCGCAAGACGCACTCCGTCTGCGAAGCCGCCATCTGCTACACCGGCGACATCCTCGACCCCCGGCGCGACAAGTATTCCCTGGCCTACTACGTCAAGATGGCCAAGGAACTGGAACGTATGGGCGCCCACGTGCTGGCCATCAAGGATATGGCGGGACTCTGCCGCCCTTATGCCGCCGAAAAGCTCGTGAAGGCGCTGCGCCAGGAGGTGGGCATTCCGATTCACTTTCACACCCACGACACCAGCGGCCTCAACGCCGCCTCCATACTGAAGGCCGCCGAGAGCGGCGTGCACGTGGCCGACGCCGCCATCGCGTCCATGAGCGGCACCACCAGCCAGCCCAACCTGAATTCCATCGTGGCCGCGCTGGCGCACACCAAACGCGACACCGGGCTCGATCTCGACGCGCTCAACCAGTGCGCCGATTACTGGGAAGTGGTGCGCGAGCTTTACGCGCCCTTCGACACCGGCCCCAAGTCGGGATCGGCGGAAGTCTACCTTCACGAGATGCCCGGCGGGCAGTACACCAACCTCAAAGAGCAGGCGGAATCCATGGGGCTGGGCGCAAGGTGGCATGAAATCGCCCGCACCTACGCCGAAGTCAATATGGCCTTCGGCGACATCGTCAAGGTGACGCCCTCCAGCAAAGTGGTCGGCGATATGGCCATCTTCCTGGTCAACCACAACATGACCATGCACCAGTTCGAACAGTGCACGCCAGACCACAACCTGACCCTGCCGGCGAGCGTGATCGACATGTTCATGGGTTCGTTGGGCGAACCCGCCGGAGGCTGGCCCAAGCGCCTCCAGAAAATCGTGCTGAAGGGCGCCAGGCCGCAGCACGGCCGCCCCGGTGCCCAGTTGCCCCCCGTCGACCTCGAAGAAACCGCCGCCGCCGTGGAGAAGAAGATCGGCCGCAAGCCCGCGCACGACGAAGTGCTCAGCTACCTGATGTACCCCGACGTGTTCCTCAAGTTCGCCCGCGCCCGGCAGAACTGGGGCGACGTCGACGTGCTGCCCACCCCGCAGTTTTACTACGGCATGGAGCGCGGCAGCGAAATGGCCGTGGAACTGGAACCCGGCAAGGCGCTGGTCATCAAATTCCTGACCATCGGCGAGCCCCATCCCGACGGCACCCGCACCGTCTTCTTCGAACTCAACGGCCAGCCGCGCGAGGTCTCCATACGCGACCGCAAGCTGGAGGTGAAGGAGCAGGCCAAACCCAAGGCCGACCCCGCGCAGCCCGGACAGATCGGCGCGCCCATTCCCGGCGTGGTTTCGACGGTTGCCGTAGAGCTGAATCAGAAGCTGAAGAAGGGCGACCGCCTGCTGGTGATGGAAGCGATGAAGATGCAGAGCACGGTCTACGCGCCCATTGCAGGCACGGTGACGCAGGTGCTGGTGACGCCCGGGCAGCAGGTGGAGGCGAAGGATCTATTGTTGGTGATCGAAGTGGCATAGAGCAGCTGAGCCGCAACCAAAATAAAATGGCATTCCGAAAGGACCCACGCGGGTTCGGCTCTCTAGATCCAACCAGCGTGAGAGAGGAATGCCATGCAACAGTTTATCGCGA
>JBEKDV010000059.1:0-28102 GCA_050014175.1 Candidatus Solibacter sp.
ATTCCCGTTACGTCGCCATCAAGTACAGCGTACGCGTCCGCGATCTGGGCAGCACCGTGGAAGAAGCCATCCGCAAAGTGACGCAGCAGGTGAAACTGCCCACTGGATACCGCATCGATTGGGCCGGCGAGTACGCCAGCCAGAAAAGATCCCAGAAACGCCTCATGGTGGTGCTTCCCATCACTATTCTGGTGATTTTTATTATTCTGTATACCATGTTCCACTCGTTCAAATGGGCGGCGCTGATGCTGGCCAACATCGCCATGGCGCCCCTGGGCGGTCTGCTCGCCCTGCTCATCACCGGAACGCACTTCAGCGTATCCTCCGGCGTCGGCTTTTTGGCGCTGTTCGGCGTCTGCGTGCAAACCGGCGTCATCATGCTCGAATACATCAACCAGCTTCGCGCCCGCGGCCACGATGTCGCCGATGCCGCCGTCGAAGGCGCCGTCCTGCGCCTCCGGCCCATCATGATGACCACCCTGGTCGCCACCCTCGGTCTGCTGCCGGCCGCCCTGTCGCGCGGCATCGGCTCCGATTCCCAGCGCCCCTTCGCCATCGTCATCGTCGGCGGGCTCATGGTAGCCATGCTGTTCAATATTTTCCTGCTGCCCACCCTCTACGTGTGGATCGCCGGCCCGAACGACGTGCTCCCCGAGCCCGAAGCGGATTTCGATGAGCAGGAATAGAGGAGCGAAACATCCATGACCCGGGAAGAAGTTCGCGCGCGCATCACCGAAATCGGCATCATCTCTGGAATCCGCGTCTCTTCGCCCGAGGATGCTCTATTCGCCGCCCAGGCGGTCTCTAGCGGCGGAATTCCCATCGTCGAAATCACCATGACCGTGCCCGGCGCCATCGAAGTGATCTCTCACCTGGTCGAGAACGGGCCCGATTTGATCGTCGGCGCCGGCACCGTCTGGGATGTGGAAACCGCCCGCCGTTGCCTGCATGCCGGCGCATCCTTCCTGACCACCACCGGGCTCGATCTCAAGATCGTCGAGTTCGCGGACCAACAGAAGGTCGTCGTTTTCCCCGGCGCGCTCACCCCCACCGAGGTGATGACGGCGTGGAAAGCAGGCGTGGACTTCGTCAAAGTATTCCCCTGCTCCCAACTCGGTGGCGCCCCGTACATCAAAGCGCTCAAGGCGCCGTTTCCGCAAGTGCCGCTCATCGCCTCCGGAGGCGTCAACCAACTCAACGTCGCCGATTTCATTCTGGCCGGCGCCACCGCCGTCGGCGTCGGCGCCCACCTCGTCCCAAAAAAGGCCATCGAATTGCGCCAGCCCCACCGCATTCATGAACTGGCCGTCCGGCTCGCCAGTACGGTTCGCGAGACGCGCAAGCAGCTCAAACGATAACCACCTGTAGAGTAGCCTTTCAGGCTGCCATGCCCGCTTTCCAGCGGGCATGCTTAGGTGGGGCGGGCTTCAGCCTGCCAATCCGAGCGAAGCTCGGACTCTTCTTCCACCGCCGGTGGCCTTTCCTCGATAGGGTTATAATCAGATCGGAGAGCAGTCCCATGGGTCGGTTTGATATTCCCGAAATGCTCATCGGGGTGAGCATCATTGCCCTGCTGCTGTGGGCGGCCTATAACCGGACGCACCCCAACACGGGCGGACGCAAGTAACTTCGCGCCTGCGGAACGCGCATCGGCGGTGTTGTGCCGCGTCGCGGCCCGCCGGCTACCAGGGGTGCGTAGCAAACCCCCTCACTGTGGCCTGCGGGCGCCGAATTGTCCCCCAATCGTGCGGCTAATCTTTTGATTGGGCACGCGTTTGACCAGCCGTGCCAATCCCAGCGCAATCCTTCGATTAACCCGACGCTATCGCGTGAGAAGTGAGGGACAATGGGGTCTTTCATGAGCATGCAGTTCCTAGAACGGCTGTGGCACGATCGAAATCGAACACCCGTCCTGGCGATTAGCGGTGCCATCATTCTGCTGATCGCCTTGGTGGACTGGTGGACAAAGCCCTACGTTTCCCTGGGCTTTCTCTACCTGTTCCCCATTATGTTCGCGGCGGCGTTTCTGCCGCGCTGGATGGTGGCATTGCTCGGCGCCGGTTGCGCGGCGCTGGCCGAGGTGTTTAGTTCGCTCGAGCCCTCGTACATTCGTCTCAGCTTCGAGGCTCTGGCGCTTGTCGGGTGTGGGCTGTTCGTCGGAGAATTGGTCCGCAACCGGCGCCTGAGCCTGGAATCCCAAGCCAGGCTGCAAGTGTTGGTGGAGACAAGTCCGGCGGCGATCGTGACCGTCGATGAGCGCGGCTTCATCGAACTCGCCAACCGCGCGGCGGTTGAATTGCTGGCTCCGCGAGACGGCCATTTGATTGCCGATCCCATCGCGGCGTTTTTGCCGGAACTGCACCACGCGCTGCGGTGGGAAGACGCGCCTCAGTTCCGGGCATCGATGCAGTGCCGCGGGCACCGCGGCAACGGTGAATCGTTCACCGCGGACGTTTGGTTCTCCACGTATAAGGAGGGGCTGGTACCCAAGCTTGCCGCGATCATTGCCGACGTGACCGAAGAGGCCGCGACTGGCGGGTCGAGTGCACACCCATTGGAGTATTCCGAACGAGCTATTTTGAATAACCGCGAGATGGAGGTCCTGCGCTTGCTGGCGCGGGGCTTGGCCAACAAAGAAATCGCCGCGCGAATGGAGATCTCCGAAAGCGCCGTCAAGAACGCAATTCAGCAACTATTCGCCAAAACCCGTGTCCGCACGCGCAGCCAGTTGGTCCGGGTCGCGCTCGAACAGTACCGAAGCGCACTGTGAGGGTGGCATGCACGGCCAATCGAGAGATTAGCTGTTCGGTTGGCGCTGCGGCGAGAGCCTGTAAGCGGCTGGTTGACGCGGCGCATCGTGTCTGATCGACGTCGCCGCCGCAACCAACGAGCCTTCGAGCGCCGCCCGGACCAGCCGGCTCCTGGTGCGCACGCCGGCTTTGTCGAATAATTGCTGCACCGAAGCCTTAACCGAGCCTACGGAGATGCCCAGATTGTGCCCGATCTTCTGGTTCGTAAGACCTCCGAGGATGCCCAGGAGCACCTTTTGCTCCCGTTCCGTCAGAGGATCCGCCGATCCCCGTTGATCCGCTTGCCGGAACCGATCGACCGGCTGATCGGCCAGCATCCGGATCATCTTCTGATCCAGCCAGACGGCGCCATTGGCTACCAGCGCAATGGCCTGCACCAGGCGATCGGGAGGTTCGGATTTGAGGAAGATTCCCGACGCGCCGCACTTGATGGCGGCCGCGGAATTCCTCGCGTCAGCCGTCGCGGCGAGGATCAGGAACCGGCCCTGGTAACCCTTGCGGCGCGCCGCGGACATGAAACCGTCGGCGCCTTCGCTGGCGCCATCGAAATCCAGCAGAACGACATTTACCGATGAAGCGTTGAGGATCTCCAGCGCCTCGGCGGAGTTGCCGCACTCACCGACAACTTCAAGACCGGGCTGGGACGCCAAAAGGCGGCCAAGACTTGCCCGAAACAGAGCTTGATCGTCGAGCAAGAGCAGCCGGATCCGGTTCTCCTGTACTTCTTGGTTCACTCCAGCCTCCTGAGTTGAATTGAGCTTAGGCCAAAACGGCCAGTCTGCCAAGAGCTTCGGCCAAAAGATGTGGAGCGTTGGCGCGAAGACTGCCCGCCCGGTCGAAAGATTAGAGTTCGGCGAACAATCGAGCCGAACGATTATCGAAAGGCCGGCGGTGTTGGACGGAAGATGAGTGGCGCTCCCGGTTGGGCCGGAATCAGAATCATTCTGAGCGACATGCGCTTCGCTCTCACCCGCCCCATGGCCCTTATGAAGACATCACCGAGACCCTTCCGCGGAAGCACCTCGCGAATTCTGCCGCGGCGCGCGTGCTGTGCGATTCTGCTTGCAGGATTCCTGCCGGCTGCGGCCTTGGCCCAGGCGCCGTTCACCTGGCAGCAGGTCAAGGACAAGTTCGAGGCCGCCAATCCCACGCTGCGGGCGGCGCAACTCAGTATTAATGAGTCTCGCGCCGCCGAGGTGACCGCTTACCTCCGCCCTAACCCCGATTTAACGGGGACGATCGACCAGATCAATCCGCTTTCGACTATCCCTTCATCCGTCTCGGGAAACTCCGTTTACCGGCCTTTCGCGAATACGCTGCCCTTCGGATCGGTCAGCTATCTGCACGAGCGCGAGCACAAGCGGGAACTCCGGCTGGAAAGCGCAAAGAAGAGCACCGACATTACTGCTTCCGCCTACTCGGACCAGGAGCGGACGCTGCTTTTCAACTTGCGAAATGCCTTTGTGCAGACGTTGCAGGCCAAGGCCGTGCAGCAGAATGCCCGCGAGAACCTGGCCTACTGGGACCGGGAACTCGCCGTGAACCGCACCCGGTTCCAGGCCGGTGACATGGCCCAGGTGGACCTCAATCGGCTGGAACTACAGCGCGTCCAGTTCGAGAGCGATCTGGAAACGGCCACGGTGAATCTTCGCACCGCCAAGATTCAGCTTCTGACCCTGTTGAACGACCGGACGCCAATCGAGCGGTTCGACGTCACCGGTTCGTATGACTACACCGATAGCCTGATGCCTCTGGAGGAACTCCGCGGCGTCGCGCTGGCAGGGCGGCCGGACTTGAAGGCAGCCATGCAATCGGTAGAACTGGCGAAGACCAATCACCAACTGGCGGTTGCCAATGGATCGACCGATCCCACGTTTGGCGTCGATTTTGCCCGCAACCCGCCCATCCCCGTATATTTCGGCGTGAGCGTGTCGATTCCGCTGCGCATCTTCGACCGCAATCAGGGTGAGAAGGCCAGGACGCAGATCGATATCGACCGTTCGGAACGTTTGCGGGATGCCGCGCAGGCACAGGTATTCAGCGACGTGGATTCGGCCTGGGTCACTCTGGCCAGTGCTTTGAATCTGTTGCGGCCGTACCGGGACAAGTATCTCAAGCTGGCCGAGGATACGCGTGACAAAATCTCCTTCTCCTATCAGAACGGCGGCGCGTCCTTGCTGGACTTCCTGGATGCCGAGAAGTCGTATCGCGATACGCGCCTGGCGTATCTGAATCTGATTGGTTCTTATCTGACGGCGGCGGCCCAACTGAACATGGCGGTGGGCCGGGAGGCAATACAATGAATCGCTCGTTTCTTCTGGAAGCAAGTTTGTGTTTGTGCGTAATTCTCGCGGCTTCGGCGTGCGGCAGACGAGTCGCAGCCGCGCCGGTGGGGGATGGCGATACCGGGCCGCGCCCGGCAACGGTGGTGCCGGACTTGGACGTCAACAGCTTCAAAGTGGATCGTCCGGAGCAGTTTCCCCTGGCGACGGCGGGCGAGTACGCAGCCTCGCCGGAATTGAACGTGACCGGGGTGGTGAACCCCGACGTGTCGCGGCAGGTGCCGGTGCCCTCGCTCGCCTCGGGGCGCGTAGTGGAAATCGATACGCGGCTGGGCGACGAGGTCAAGCAAGGGCAACTCCTGTTCAAAGTCAGGAGCAGCGACATTGCGGGAGCGTTCTCGGATTATCAAAAGGCCGTCCGGAACGAACAATTGGCGTTGATCCAACTGAATCGCGCCAAGCTCCTGTTCGACAACGTGGCCGTTGCCAAGAGCGCCGTGGAAATCGCGCAGACCACCGAGGATAACGCCAGGGTCGATCTGGAAACCACCACCGAACACCTGCGTTTGCTGGGCAGCGACCCTGGCCACCCGACGGGAATCGTCGACGTCTACGCGCCCGTAGCGGGCGTGATCACCGATCAACAGATCGCCAACTCATCGGGCGTGCAAGCCTTGACGGCGCCGAACCCCTTCACGATTTCCGACATGTCGCACGTCTGGATCGTCTGCGATGTCTATGAAAACGACCTGGCGCAGGTGCATCTGGGCGAATACGCGGACATCCATCTGAACGCCTATCCGAACCGGCCGCTGCGAGGCCGGATCGGCAACATCGGCCAGATTATGGACCCCAACCTGCGAACCGCCAAGGTGCGCCTGGAGGTGGAAAATCCCGGCCTGATGCGTTTCGGGATGTTCGTTACCGCGACTTTCCACGGCGCGACGAAAGAGAAACATGCCAGCGTGCCGGCCACGGCGATCCTGCACCTGCACGACCGCGAGTGGGTGTATATGCCGGCCGGGAGCGGCAAGTTCCGCCGCCTCGAAGTCGTCTGCGGAAACATGCTTGCGAATAATCTTCAGGAAATTAGTTCAGGCCTCCAGCCAGGCGCGCAAGTGGTGGCGAATGCTCTTGTCCTGCAGAACACCGTGGAGCAATAGATGATTAACAAACTCGTCGATTTCGCCCTGGAAAACCGTTTTCTGGTGCTGGCGGCCGCGGTTCTGCTGCTGGTCTGGGGCGCGGTCTCGTTCCACCAGCTTTCCGTCGAAGCTTATCCGGACGTAGCCAACAATTATGTCGAGATCATCACCCAGTGGCCGGGAATCTCCGCGGAACAAATCGAGCAGCAGGTCACGATCCCACTCGAAAACGCCATGAACGGCATCCCCGGGGTGGCCCACCTGCGCTCCTTCTCCATCTTCGGGCTTTCTGACCTGAAGTTGATCTTCGATGACGATACGGACAACGGCTGGAACCGGGAGAGAGCCCTCGAGCGCCTTTCGACGGTAACCCTGCCGCAGGGCGTCTCGCCGCAGATGGGAACCGATTGGAGTCCGGTCGGCCAAATCTACTTCTTCACGCTGCGCAGCACCAATCCCCAATACGACGTAATGGAATTGAAGTCGATCGAGGACTGGGTGGTGGAGAAGAACTTAAAGGCCGTGGCGGATATCGTCGACGTGGCCACTTTCG
Source organism: Candidatus Solibacter sp. (assembly GCA_050014175.1). Taxonomy (GTDB): domain Bacteria; phylum Acidobacteriota; class Terriglobia; order Bryobacterales; family Bryobacteraceae; genus Solibacter. The sequence continues at coordinate 6,791 of JBEKDV010000059.1, forward strand.
GCGGCCCGACGCGCGAATACCAGGTGCGCATCGATCCCAAGAAGCTCATTTCGTACGGGCTGAGTCTCGCTCAGGTAGAGCAACAGCTCACCAATAATAACGTGAATGCGGGCGGCAGCTTCGTCGAAGCCGGCCTGCAACAAATCAACGTGCGCGAAGTCGGGCTGGTGGAGAATGTGCGCGATATCGAAAATACGGTGCTTTTGACCAAGAACGGCACCCCGCTTCGCGTGCAAGATATCGCCAGCGTCTCGCAAGGCCCCAAGATTCGCCTGGGCCAGTTCGCGCGCGCCATTCGCCGCCAGGACGGCCAGATCGTCGACAACGACGATGTGGTCTCGGCATGGGTGCCCATGCGCAAAGGCGCGGATGCGGAAGCGGCCCTGGTGGCGCTGCACGCAAAGGTCAAGGAGTTAAACGAGCAGATCCTGCCGGCCGGAGTAAAAATCGTTCCCTTCATCGATCGCAGCGAGTTGGTGCACCATACCACCAAAACGGTGCTCCACAACCTCACCGAGGGCATCATCCTGGTGGTGATCATTCTGTTGATCTTCCTGGGTAACGCCCGCGGAGCCATCATCGTCGCTTTGACCATCCCGTTTTCGCTTCTGTTTGCCGCCTCGTGTTTGAAGTTGAAGGGCATTCCCGCAAACCTCCTGTCTCTGGGCGCACTGGATTTCGGAATGGTGGTGGATGGAGCGGTGGTGATGGTGGAGAACATCGTGCGTCACCTGAGCCGCAGGAAGGACGACAGCCGCACGCCCAAACAAAAGATCTTCGACGCGGCGCACGAGGTGCAGCGCCCGGTGTTTTACGCCATCGCCATTATCATTACGGCGTACCTGCCCATCTTCACGCTGCAGCGCGTCGAAGGGCGCCTCTTCAAGCCCATGGCCTGGACCGTGGCATTCGCTCTGTTGGGCGCTTTACTGTTCTCCATGCTGGTGGCGCCCGTGCTTGCCAGTTTGTTCTTCCCCAAGGGGACGTGCGAGTGGCACAACCCGGCCATGACATGGCTGACCAACAGGTATCGCGCCACCCTCAGGTGGGCCATCCGGCTGCGCGTGATCACGGTGGCGGGCGGCGTCGCCAGTCTTGCCCTGGCGATCTATTTGACGGTTGGCGGCGTGATCGGCTCGGAGTTTCTGCCTCACCTGGATGAGGGCTCGCTGTGGGTGCGCGGCACACTCGCGCCGAGCACGGGACCGAGCGAAGGCACCCGCGTGGCGAACCAAGCGCGCATCCTGCTGTGCTCGTTTCCCGAGGCCACCGAGTGCACCAGCCAGGTGGGCCGTCCCGACGATGGAACCGATACCACCGGCTTTTTCAACACGGAATACTTCGTCGGCCTCAAGCCCAAGGAGCAGTGGCGGCCCGCGTTCCACCAGAACAAGGAGGAAGTCATTGCGGCCATGAGCCGGGAACTCGAAAAACTTCCAGGCGTGATCTGGAACTTCTCCCAGCCCATCGCCGACAACATGGAAGAAGCCGTCAGCGGAGTCAAGGGACAACTTGCCACCAAGGTATTTGGGGACGACCTCAAAGTTCTCGAAGATAAGGCCGACCAGATCGTGAAGATTATGCGCGGCGTCAAAGGCATTCAGGACCTCGGCGTCTTTCGCGTGCTGGGCCAGCCGAATTTAAATGTCACGGTGGATCGCCGCCAGGCCGCGCGCTATCAGGTCAACGTGGCCGACGTGCAGGATGCCATCCAGACCGCGGTGGGAGGCAACGCCCTCACGCAGGTCCTGCAAGGCGAGGCGCGCTACGACCTGGTGATGCGCTATCTGCCGCAGTATCGCGACAAAAAGGAGGCGATTCAGAGCATTCGCCTGCTCTCCCCCACGGGCGAGCGGGTTTCGCTGGCGCAGCTCAGTAGAATCGAGGAACGGGATGGGGCTTCGGAAATCTATCGCGAAGGCAACCAGCGCTATATCGCGGTCAAATACAGCGTGCGGGAACGCGACCTGGGCAGCGCCGTCGAGGAAGCGATCCGTAAGGTGAACGCGCAGGTTCAACTTCCCCGCGGATACCACATCAACTGGGAGGGCGAGTACGAAAGCGAGAAACGCGCCGAAGAGCGTTTGCTTGTCATCGTGCCGCTGACCATTCTGCTGATCTTCCTCATTCTGTACACCATGTTCCGTTCGTTCAAATGGGCCACGCTGATTCTGGTCAACGTGATGCTGGCGCGCATCGGCGGCCTGCTGGCTCTGGTAGTCACGCACACCAACTTCAGCGTCTCATCGGGAGTGGGTTTTCTGGCGCTGTTCGGCGTCTCGGTGCAAACCGGGGTGATTATGCTCGAATACATCAATCAGCGGCGCGCGCGCGGCGCCTCCATCGAAGAATCCGCCATCGAAGGCGCCGTGTTGAGGCTGCGGCCGATCATGATGACGATGCTGGTGGCGACCCTGGGGCTGCTGCCCGCCGCGTTGTCGCACGAGATCGGCTCCGACTCGCAACGGCCGTTCGCGATTGTGATCGTGGGCGGACTGATCTCCGATCTGGCCATGAGCATTTTCCTGCTGCCGACCCTGTACGCGTGGATGGCGCGCGATAACGATGTGCTGCCGGAAGTGGAAACGGAGGCCGTCTAGAACCTGCCCGAGTCGATCGTCGCCCCGGTGCCCAGTTCGTCCCCCAATAGGCCATCGAATTGCGCCAGCCCCACCGCATTCGTGAACTGTCGGTCCGCCTCGCCAGTACGGTTCGCGAGACGCGCAAGCAGATCAAACGATAACCACCTGTAGAGTAGCCTTTCAGGCTGCCATGCCCGCTTTCCAGCGGGCATGCTTAGGTGGGGCGGGCTTCAGCCTGCCAATCCGCTTCGAAGCTCGGACTCTTCTTCCACCGCCGGTGGCCTTTCCTCGATAGGGTTATAATCAGATCGGAGAGCAGCCCTATGGGTCGGTTCGACATTCCCGAAATACTCATCGGATTGAGCATTCTTGCCATCCTGGTATGGGCGGTCTATAACCGCACGCACCGCGACGCGCGTGCGCGCAAGTAAGCCGGCGAATCTGCGAATTTCACCGGCAAAGCGGCCCGCTGATGGGTAGTGCACCAAGCGTGGGAAGAGAGTTGATTTCTGTGACCGGACCCAATTTACCTACACTAAGAGCTGCCTCCCTGGGGACTCTAGCCGTGACGATTCTGTCCGCGGCCCTGTCGGGCTGCTCGCGCGCCCCGGCCAATGCCGCCCCTGCCATGCCGCCTGCCGCCACCGTGGAATCCGTGCCCGACCGCAACCTGATTACCGTCGCCAACCCCGAGCGATTCCCCGTGGCTCAGGCAGTCGCGCGGCGCGAATCCGACCAGATTCTCGCCAATGGCACCGTGGCGGCCGATGTCAGCCGCTCCTACGCCGTCAACGCGCTCTCCTCCGGCCGCGTCGTGGAAGTCAAGGCCCGCTTGGGCGACGATGTGCAAAAAGGCCAGCTCCTGCTCACCATGACCAGCCCCGATATGTCGCAGGCGTTCGCCGACTATCAGAAGTTCGGGGCCGCCGCGGCCCTGGCGAAGACCCAACTCGACCGTACCCGGCTGCTCTATTCCCATGGAGCCACGCCACAAAAAGACCTGGAGGTGGCCGAAGATACCCTCAACCGCGCCAACATCGATACCCGGACCGCCGAAGAGCACATTCGCCTGCTGGGGGGCGATCCGCCGCATGCTTCGTCCTTGATTGAAATCCATGCGCCCGTCTCGGGAACCATCGTCGAGCAGAACGTCACTTCCGCCGCCGGAGTAAAATCCCTCGACAACGCGCCCAACCTGTTCACCATCGCCGATCTCTCCAATGTCTGGATTCTTTGCGATGTGTTCGAAAATGACCTGGCGCACGTTCATTTGGGCGACCGCGCCGAAATCGAGCTGAACGCCTACCCCGATCGGCGTTTGGCCGGCCGCGTCACCAACATCTCCAAGCTGCTCGATCCCAACACCCGCGCCGCCAAAGTGCGTATCGAGCTGCCCAACGAGAACGGCCTCCTGCGGCCCAACATGTTTGCCACCATCCATTTCGTGGCGCAGGGGACCCAATCGCGCACCGTCATCCCGTCGAGCGCGGTGTTGCGCCTCCAGGACCGCGACTGGGTCTTCGTCAAGCTGAATGCCCAGCAGTTCCGCAGGACCGAAGTCGTAACCGGCCCGGTGGACGCCGACAAGACGCAACAGATACTCAGCGGCCTTCACCCCGGCGACCAGGTTGTCACCACCGCGTTGCTGTTCGATCGTGAAGTCCAGAAGAGTACCGAACAGTGATTCAAAAGTCGGTCGCTTTCGCCCTTCGCCATCGCTTCCTGGTGCTCTGCGTCGGAATCATCGCGCTCATCTGGGGAGCCATTTCCTTTAAGGAACTGCCCGTCGAAGCCTACCCCGACGTGGCGAATAACTACGTCCAGGTGATTACGCAATGGCCCGGCCGGGCGGCCGAAGAGGTGGAACAACAGGTCACCATCCCCATCGAAGTGCAGATGAACGGACTGCCCCAACTGGTGTCTCTGCGTTCCTGGTCCCTGGCCGGCCTTTCCAGCATTAACCTCACCTTCGACGATGGTTCCAACAACGATCTCAACCGCCAGAAGGTGCTCGAAAAACTTACGCAGGTCAGTCTTCCCAACGGCCTGCAGCCCACCTTGGGCGCCGACTACAGTCCCGTCGGGCAGATTTACTTTTTCACCCTCGCCAGCACCAATCCCAACTACGATGTCATGGAACTGAAGAGGCTCCAGGACTGGGTGATCGTCAAGCAGTTGAAGTCCGTGCCCGACGTGGTGGACGTTTCCATCTTCGGCGGCGCCACCCGCGAATACCAGGTGCAGGTGGACCCCAACAAGCTGATCTCCTATGGCCTCAGCATCGCTCAAGTGGAGGCCGCGCTATCCAATAACAACGTCAACGGCGGCGGAAGCTTCATCGAGCGCGGAGAACAGGCCATCAATGTCAGAGCCGTGGGCCTGGTCCAATCCACCGACGACATCGCGGCCATCGTCCTGAAAGCGCAGAACGGCATTCCCGTGCGCGTGCGCGATATCGGCGCCGTCCGCCAGGGACCCAAGATCCGCCTGGGCCAGATGGGCAAGGCGGACCACTCCGACCCCGCCAGGGTCGTCGACGATCCGGATGTGGTCTCCGGTATTGTCCTCCTCCGCAAAGGCGCCGACGGGGATAACGTACTGACCGCCCTGCACGAAAAAGTCGAGTTCCTCAACAATCATTTCCTGCCCCCCGGCGTCAAGATCGTTCCCCACCTCGATCGCAGCGACCTCGTGCATCTCACCACTCATACCGTGCTTCACAACCTGACCGAGGGCATCATTCTGGTCGCCGTCATCCTCTTCATCTTCCTCGGCAACATACGCGGCGCGCTCATCGTCACTCTCACCATTCCGTTTTCGCTTCTCTTCGCTTCCCTTTGCCTCGATCTGCGCCACATCCCCGCCAACCTGCTCTCCCTCGGCGCCCTCGATTTCGGCATGATCGTGGAGGGCGCCATCGTCATGGTGGAGAACATCGTCCGCCTTCTCTCGCATCCTGGCGCCGATCCCAACGAAACCGTCTCTCAGAAGATCAAACGGGCCGCCCACGAGGTGCAGCGGCCGGTCTTCTACTCCATCACCATCATCATCACCGCCTACGTGCCCATCTTTACCCTGCAGCGCGTGGAAGGCCGCTTGTTCCGGCCCATGGCCTGGACGGTCGCCTTCGCCCTCGCCGGCGCGCTATTGTTCTCCATGTTTCTCGTCCCCGTGCTGGCCAGCATCGTGTATCCCAGGGGCACCAGGGAATGGCGCAACCCGGTTATGTTGTTCCTCACGCGGTCTTACGGCAGGGCGCTCGGCGGGGCCATCCGCTTCCGTTGGGTCACCGCAAGCGTAGCCGTCCTGACTCTGGCCGGCGCCATGATGCTGGCTCGCACCATTGGGTCCGAATTCCTGCCGCACCTCGACGAAGGCGCCATCTGGGCGCGCGGCACCCTCGCCACCAGCACCGGCCCCACCGAGGGCACGGACATCATGAACCAGGCCCGTATCATGTTCGCCAGGTTCCCTGAAGTGACCAAGGTGGTCAGCCAGGTCGGGCGCCCCGACGATGGCACCGACTACACCGGCTTCTTCAACACCGAGTACTTCATCGACCTGCGGCCGAAAGAGCAGTGGCGCCCCATCTTCCACCAGGACAAGGAGCGGTTGATCGCCGCCCTGGGCCAGCAGGTGGAGAAAATCCCCGGAGTCGTCTGGAATTTTTCGCAACCCATCGCCGACAACATGGAGGAGGCGGTCAGCGGCGTCAAGGGCGAGCTCGCCGTGAAAATCTACGGGGACGATCTGAAGCTCCTCGAAGACAAGGCCGATGACATCATGGCTGTCATGAGCAAGGTTCGCGGCGTGCAGGATCTCGGCATTTTCCGTGTCATCGGCCAGCCCAACCTGAACCTCACGGTCAACCGCGACAAGGCCGCCCGCTTCGGCATCAACGTGAGCGATGTGCAGGACGCCATCGAAACCGCCACCGGCGGCAAGGCCGTGTCTTCCGTGCTAAAAGGCGAGGAGCGTTATGACCTCGTGGTGCGCTATCAACCCCAATACCGCGCCACTGTCGAGGAGATCCGCGATATCCGCTTGCTGGCTCTTTCCGGCGAGCGTGTCTCGCTCGGCCAGCTCTGCGAAGTCGCTATCCGCGATGGCGCGTCCGAGATCTACCGCGAGGGCAACCAGCGCTACGTCGCCATCAAGTACGGTGTCCGCGGGCGCGACTTGGGCAGCACGGTGGAGGAAGCCATCCGTTCCGTCACCAAAGCCGTCAAACTGCCGCCCGGTTATCGCCTGGAGTGGGCCGGCGAATACGAATCGCAAAAGCGCTCCGAGAAGCGGCTGGCGATCATCATCCCGCTCACCCTCCTGGTGATCTTCCTGATACTGTATTCCATGTTCTCGTCCGCCAAGTGGGCCGGCCTCATCCTCATTACCGTTGCCATGGCGCCCATTGGCGGCATTCTCGCGCTCTACCTGACCGGTACCAATTTCAGTGTCTCTTCCGGCGTTGGATTCCTCGCGCTCTTTGGCGTTTCCGTGCAGACCGGCGTCATCATGCTGGAGTACATCAATCAGTTGCGCGCCCGCGGGCTTTCGGTCATGGATGCGGTCCACGAGGGTGCGGTTTTGCGTTTCCGCCCGATCCTCATGACCATGCTGGTGGCATCGCTCGGCCTGGTTCCCGCCGCCACGTCTCATGGTATTGGCTCGGATTCGCAACGCCCGTTCGCCATCGTGATCGTCGGCGGCCTGATGGCCGTGCTGATCATGAGCATCTTTCTTCTGCCCGCGCTCTACACCTGGTTCGCGCGCGCCGATGACGCATTCCCGGAGCCCGACGACCATTAGGCACGAAGTAGAGGTCAGCATTATGTTCCAAATTCGCCAAATCCTTTTTCCCGTCGATTTCTCCAGCCGCTGCCGCGGCGCTGCCGCTTACGTGCAGTCGCTCGCCGGCCGCTTCGACGCGGAGTTGATCCTCTTGCACGTGGTAGAGGCCACCTACAACAGCACCCTCGAAGATCTGCGCGAGTCCCGCATGAAGCAGCTCGCCGCCTTCTTTGACGAGAGTCTGCGCCACCTCCGCGTAAAGACGCTGGTGGCCCATGGCGAGGCGGCACAAAAAATCGTCGAGTGCGCCTCACTCAACCATGCCGATCTCATCATGATCCCCACGCAGGGCATGGGGATTTACCGGCGCCTGATCTTGGGCTCGACCAGCGCCAAAGTCCTCCACGATGCCGATTGCCCCGTCTGGACCGGCGTCCACCTGGAAAAGGCGCCGCCCCTGGAATCCGTCGCCTGCCAGCGCATTCTGTGCGCCGTGGATCTGAAGGCCGCCAGCCCCCGCGTGCTCGACTGGGCCAGCCACCTCGCCGACGAGTACCAGGCCGAACTTACCCTCGTCCACGTCCTGCCGGGCGGCGAGTCGCAGCAGGCCCGCGCCAAGGCCCTCGCCGCCCTCGAGCACTTACAGCAGTCGGCCTGTTGTCCGGTCAACCTGCGGGTGGAGGCCGGGGATGTGTCGACCGTCGTCTCCCATCTTGCCGGGGAACTGAAAGCCGATCTGCAGGTGATCGGCCGCAAGCCCGCCGCCGGCGTTCTGGGACGCTTGGAGATGATCGCCTACTCCATCATCCGCCAATCCCCCTGCCCCGTTGTCAGCGTGTAGAGTAGCCTTTCAGGCTGCCATGCCGGTATTCTTACCGGCATTCTTCGCGGGAACGTCGGCAAGGACGCCGCCCTGGCAGCCGCTATCTTTCCCAATGTACCCGTAGCGTCCCCACCGAAACCGGCCCCCGGTCCTGGTTGTACGCCGGATTGACCACGCGCTGGTAATCCAGCGTGAGCGTCCAATCCTTCAGAGCGTGCCACGCATAGTAGGCTTCCGTAATCGATTCCGGCGCGTAGTTCAGCCTCCCGTCGCCGATGAGGAATCCCTGGCCGCCGGCGGCCAGGAAGCTGCGATCGTCGCCCGCCAGATAATTGCGCACCGCCGCCACGCCGATGTTGTCGCCGGTCCGTTTCCACAGCCTGCCCTGCACCGAGATTCCCCCGCTCACCGTGCGGTCGATCTGCGTGAACGCCCACGCCTCGGTCTTGCCGTCGCTCCACCCATATCGGCCAAACACGCCGATATTCCGCGCGATCTCCTGCTCCGCGCTCACGCCGAAACCGTATTTCTTCGTGCCCGGACGGCGCGTGGCCGCCAGATCCGTCGTCCCGTCCGGCAGCATCGCGTCCCGGAACGTGCCCGCCCGTTCGCGATTCAGAAATCCCAGCGCGCGCACCGCACCCGCGTGCCCCATCGGATGGAAACGCTTCTCCGCCTCCACCACCACGCCGCGGTTCTTCGCCACGCGGGTATCGTAGGTCGCGCCGTTGGCTTCGGTCGGCTCCAACACCACCGCCGAGCGCAGCGACCACCCGCGCATCGTCAACTCCTGCACGCTGCCCACCGAGTAGCCACGCACATCCGACGGATAATCCCATGCGCCGTTCGACATCAGCGCCCAGTTCATGAACTGGCGCCGCGGATCGTGACTGTACGTGTTGTTATCGAAAAAATCGGTGATGGCAAACCGGCCGTCGATCACGGTGAAACGGCACACCGGCCGTCTTCCCGTCAGTTGATTCACGCCGTCTTCCACCGCCTCCGTCTCGGGGCAGAGCCCCCTCGTGTTCTTCATGTACGCACGCGCCGGGTAAAGCGTCGGCGTGGCCGTCCCCACCCGCGGGATCTCCCCGTTGGTGAAGCCGGCGATTCCCGTAACCTGGCCGAAACCCTTGCCGCCGGCGATCTCCGCATTGACCACCAGTTCGGTCCACGAGTTGACGCGATACGTCAGGAAAATCGTCGCCGTGATGGACGCCCGGCTCTCCGGATACGGCGGGAGGCTGTTGTCTCCCGTATAAAGGGCAGGAAAAGATCCGTGGTGCTGCCCGATCGACGTGGCCTGGAAATGCACGCTCCACGGCGCTTCGGCGGGGTCGCTACCGGCGTCCTGTGCCATGGCGGGGGGCCAGGCGCACAGAACGCCAACGATCGGCCAAATGAGTGGACGGTTCACGTGCATGTCTCTTCCCCTTAAATAGATGTCCAGGCGCTTCCATAAGCTTCCGGCGTCCTACGCGTGACGGCCGAACAGGCCGGCCAGGTCCAGCACGTGGTAGAACACCAGCAGCATCATCAAAACCAGGTAAGCCCGCAGGCTGAGCAGCGAAATGCGCACACTCCAGGTCATCGCCATGGGACCGAGATTCTCCGTATCGACCTTTTCTTCCCTCACATCGTCCAGCGGGTGGACCACTACGAAATGGTGGACCAGCTCGTTCAGCTCGATTGCATTTGTCATCGTCGCCATTTTCGTTTCTCCTTACGAAACCCCGCCCGATGCGGCCGGGAACAGGTTCGGGGCCGCCACCTGCGCGGCCAAAATTAAAGACAGAATGAACAGGACGATGATGATGGTCCAGTTCACCCAATTGTTCCAGGGCTTGTTCGCGTACCCGCCCAGAAGTTCCTTATCGTTCAATAACAGTTGCAGGAAGATGATCGCCGAGGGCAGCATCACCCCCGCCAGCACCTGCACGCCCAAAATAATCAGTTGCAGCGGCGCCCGCGGAATCAGCACCAGCCCCGCGGCGGCCGCCACGCTCGCCAGGTAAACCACGTAGAAACCCGGCGCTTTGCGGAAGGGAAGCTGCAAACTGTGCGGCCAGCCGCGGATCTCGCCGTATGCCCACGCGCTCGATAGCGAGATCGCCGTCGTGCCCAGCACCGCCGCGTTGATCATCATCAGCAGAATCGCGTGCCTAAAGAATCCACTGGTGAATGTGCCGATGTCCACCGCCATCTGTGCCGGATCCGTGAATGTGAATCCGTGCAGACGCGATGCATTGCCCGCGATCATCATGCAGCCCGCCACCGTGATGGTGATGCAGGCGCCCAGAAATGTGTCCAGCCGCGCCCACTTCAGGTCCGCAAAACGCAGCCGCTTATCGGCGATGCAGCTCTGCTGGAAGAAGAGCTGCCAGGGCGCCACCGTGGTCCCCACAATCGCGATCACCAGGAACATCAGCTCCGGCGTCAGCCCGCCCGTGGGCATCCCGGGGATCAGCGACCCGCGCACGATCTGCCCCATCGCCGGGTGCATACGGTACGCGATCGCAAACCACGCCAGATCCAGCAGGCAGAGGAAAACCACGATACGCTCCCACCGCCGATAGCTCCCCGTTACCGCAATCAGCACCAGGCCGGCCGCCACCAGCGGCACGCCGGCTCGCGGGTCCACTCCCATCTTGTTCAGCGCCAGATCGATGGCCGCAAACTCCGTAACCAGCGTCAGAAAGTTCACCAACTCCAGATCGATCAGCGAAAATAGGCCCCACCACTTCCCGAATCGCTGATAGATCATGGCGGCGTGACCCTTGCCGGTAGCGATTCCCAGCCTGACAACCATTTCCTGTATGAAGTATGTGACCGGCAATAAGAGCAGGACGATCCACAACAAATGAATGCCGTATTGCGCGCCGGCCTGGCTGTAAGTCGATACCGCGCCCGCGTCGTTGTCCGCCACCATCACGATGAGCCCGGGCCCGAGCACCATCAGGAAGGTCAGCAGATTGTGTGCCCACTTGGACTTCACCACGCGCCCGCGAACCGGCAACACTTCCGTGTCCAGGCCGGCCGCGGGATCCATCAGAAACTTATTGTTCATCGACGCTTCTCCTTTTCCGCCCGTGTGGAGAAACACCACAGGCATTACGGCAGGCGGCGCCAAAGCAAGGCCGCCGGCCGAAAAAAAACACTTAGATGGAGAGGTCGAAAGACAGGAATACCGCGCCCCCGGAATCGGAGCGTCGACCTTCAGCCTTTCGCTTTCACCACCGCTACATCTGTGGAAGATGCGGCGGTGAAGGCGATAGCCTGAAGACTATCGGTTTACCGCCGGAACTTCCACGCCGTATCTCCCGGACTACTGGGAGGTTGATCGTCGTTTGGTTCCATATACCTTTCTGGAGACAAGTTCGAAGCTCTGGAGGGAAACAAAAAAGACCATTTCCCCCGAGCGGAAGAAATGGCCAACTATCGCGAACGATTGCTGACGGATTCCCCCACTGGTCCAAGCTTCAGCACCGCGCGCCGTAAGAGATCCGAAAACCTCAGCCACATTAGAGAAACCCTTAACCCGGGAGTCCCTGGTCCACCCTGACGACATCTTTCGACGCCGGAGGGCAGTGGCATATTTGCCGCGCGGACGCCTCGCCTACCGAGGATCCATGCAAATCGGGTGGACAGGGCCGAATCGCGCCGCATCCATCCAACCCCAAGATAACGCTCGCCCAACGGTGGTGTCAACCAAAGATCGAAAAGAAAATGATGAACACTTTTTAACCCTCAAATCGCGCGCCAAGCCGGGCCGCGCCCTCGCACACTTCACTTTGGCAGTTTCGAAGTCACCTGCAACAGGGATTAAGATAGGGAGAAATGGCCGTTGACGAAAAACTCCTGCGGGAGATTGTCCGGCGCGTCCTGACCGTGACCCGGCCGGAAAAGATCATACTGTTCGGATCCGCTGCCACCGGCCAGATGACCAAGGACAGCGATATCGACCTCTTGATCGTCGAACCGGCTCCCAAGAACCGCCACGAAGAGAGCGTGGCCATCGCGGACGCCATTGGCGATGTCGACTTTCCGGTTGATGTGAAGATCATCGCCTCCGAACGGTTCGACGCCACGAAGAACATCATTGGCGGCATCGCCTATCCTGCTCACAAATACGGCAGAGTCCTCTTCGTGACGCAGTGATGGCAACGCTCGCCCCTTACCTTTCCGGACAGTGATCTCCTGAGGCAACCCAGAGCGCCGCGCCAGTCGCGTCAATCGAAGAGTTCGGCGAGCGGAACGGCGGTATCCGGGTTTTCGGTGCGCAGTTCCTCGGTCTTCCGCATCCCATCGCCGGTACACCGCCAGGCAATGCGCTTCTGGGGATCGAGGATCCAGACGTAGGGGACGCCGAAATTGAGGTAGTCCTCCACCCGCTCACCCATTTCGGAAAGCCGGTCGTCTTTGGAAAGGATCTCGATACAGATCAGGGGCGGCGTGCGGAAAATCTGCTCGGGCTCGGCTTCCGCGCTCACGCAAACATCCGGTATGCGGAACCGCGCCGGCGCCACCTGCACGCGCTGTTCGGTCGAGGCGTGCACCCCCCACTGTTTCCGATGGTTGTAATAGAACGCCGCGAGAGCGGTTTGCAAACGCCCATGGTCGAATTCGCCCACATTGCGCTCCAGAAGCACGCCATCCACGTAGTCGCAATCGGGACGGTAGCTGGTGCTCAGGTATTGGTCAACGCTTACCAGGGAACTGGTCGCCATAAAATCCACGGCACCGGCGGGAAGTGGATGCCATCTCCCTCCCAACAGTATACCTGCCGCCGGGCACGGCTGGCGCCGCGCTACTTTGATCTCGTACTCTCCGGCTGCTGCCGCGATTGCACGAAAGCGCGAAGCACGTTGTTCATGACGGTCTGGTAACCTCTTCCGCCGGCCCTGAACCACTCCAGCACGTCGTGGTCAATGCGGATATTGATATGGTCCTTCGGAGCCGGGATACCCACAATGGCGCGCGTCCAATCGGGTTCCCCCCGAACCTCATCGGCGTCGGCCCGTATCGACGCTTCGAGTTTCTTGCCGGTCACCGCATTGGCTTTGCGCCAATTCGTCCGGTCCTCACCCCGCGCAATCCTGGCCCTGATCTGTTTAGCCGTGTAGCGCACGGTATCGTTTTTCTTCGGCATCTCTCGCCCTCCTTGCTGTGACAATTCGCATGGCCCCGTCTCGCCATGTCCATATGACGGCGAAGAATTTTCCTTCCATCGGACCAATGCTCAAAAAACGCTCTTCCTCGCTTCGTGGCGTCGGCACCGTGAGCAGGGGACGGCCGTCAAACAGGCTGAAGGCCACGCGGAGAAAATCTATCCCCCGCTCAGCCAGCACCCATTCGCGCTTCGGCTCGTCCCAGCTAAATTCCACAGTCTATCGTACCCACAATTGTACCCACAGTCAACGAAGCCGGTTGGCTGCCCGCGAGAACGCATCGCGGCGGAACTGTGAGCCGGCGGGATCGCGTCGAGCAGCTTGATCGAACCGCGCTAGAATAGGAGCGTCGGCTACGCATGAGTCAGGTCACGTTCTCCATCCCGGATGAGATCCTAATTGCCTTGAAGGCGACGCCAGAGGTTCTTGCGTCCAGGATTCGCCTTGCCGCGGCCGTCAAGCTGTACGAGATGGGACAACTCTCATCGGGGGCCGCCGCCCAGCTTGCGGGTGTGCCGAAGCCATATTTCCTCAGCCATTTGGCGGATTATGGCGTGAACACGTTCGACCTCGCCGAAGAGGAGTTGATTCACGATCTCAAGAGTGCATGAGGCGATCTGCGATACTTCGCCGATCCAGTATCTGCACCAGACCGGTTTCCTGCATTTACTGGCTGCGTTTTACACCCGAGTTATTATTCCGCCTGCCGTCTTGGATGAATTAGAGCGCGGCCGATCGATCGGTGTCGATTTGCCTGACGTTCGCCGACTGACCTGGCTGACGATTCAGGCCCCGGAAGCGTCAGATAAGGTGCTCGCGGCGGCGGATCTGGGTGCTGGGGAAAAGGAAGTGCTGGCGTTGGGACGCGAGGTTCCAGGCGCCGTCTTGATCCTGGATGAACGGCTTGGGCGAGTGCACGCCGAGGCGTTGAAGTTGACCTTCACGGGCACGTTGGGAATCCTACTGCGCGCAAAAGCGGAAGGCCGGATTCCCCGGATCGAACCTTTGCTCGATCATCTCGATCTTTTGGGATTCCGCCTGTCGGTAAGAACACGCGCGGCGGTCCTCAAACAGGCTGGCGAATGAGCTTGGGAATAACCAGTCAGGATGGCACGACAAACGACGGCCCCCCTCGGACAGTTCCTCGAACCCGCCCAGGCGCTTCTCCCGTAATCTTCCCCAAGCCGGGCCGTGAGGCGCCGCCTTCGCCACCGCCCCACTCGCCAAATTGTGCTACGGTAAGTCTTTCACCTGTACCGGAGGCAACATGATGGAGGCCCTGGGTCTCATTGAAACAAAGGGTTTGATCGGCGCTATCGAAGCCGCCGATGCCATGGTCAAGACCGCCAACGTGGTCCTGATCGGCAAGGAATTCGTCGGCGCCGGCCTGGTCGTAGTTCAGGTCCGCGGCGACGTCGGCGCAGTCAAGGCCGCTACCGACGCCGGTGCCGCCGCCGCCCGCCGCGTCGGTGAACTGGTTGGCGTCCACGTGATTCCCCGCCCGCACGAGGAGGTCGAGAAAATCCTCCCTACCGGCAACACCAAGAAGTAACGAGCCATGCTCGAAGACAAAGACCTCCTGTCCATCCAGGAGGTCCGCACCAAAGTCGAAAAGGCGTTCGCAGCCTGGCAGAAATACCGCGCGTATTCGCAGGAACAGGTGGACGCCATCGTGGAGCGCATGGCCGCGGCGGCGCGCGCCAATGCCAAACGACTCGCCAATATGGCCGTCGAAGAGACCGGCTACGGCAACGCCAAAGACAAGTACATCAAGAACCTGCTGAACTGCGACTGGCTGCCCCGCCGCATGCGCGGCATCAAGACCGTCGGCATCCTGCGCGAGCTCCCCGAAGAAAAAATCGTCGAGATCGGCGTTCCCGTCGGCGTGATCGCCGCCATTCTGCCCACCACCAACCCCACCTCCACCGCCATGGCGAAGACCCTGGTCTCCCTCAAGGCCGGCAACGCCATCGTCATCAGCCCCCACCCCCGCGCCTTCAAATGCACCTGCGCCACCGCCGCCGTCCTCTATCAGGCGGCGCTCGAAGCCGGCGCCCCCGAAGACATCATCCAATGCGTCGACCGCGCCACCATGGAAGGCATCAGCGCCCTCATGCACCATGAGCGCGTCTCTGTGATCCTGGCCACCGGCGGACACGCCATGGTCAAAGCCGCCTACTCCAGCGGCAAACCCGCCTTCGGCGTCGGACCGGGCAACGTCCCCGTCCTGGTGGACACCTCCGCCGATCTGGAAGACGCCATCGCCAAGATCGTCGCCGGAAAATCCTTCGATTACGGCACCGTCTGCAGTAGCGAGCAAGCCCTCGTCGCCGAGTACTCCCTGCGCGACCGCATCCTCGTGCTCCTCAAACAGCACAAGGCGTACCTCGCCAACGACCAGCAATCCGACGCGCTCGGCAAGCTGCTCATCTCACCCAACTGGACCGTCAACCCCAACTGCGTCGGCCAGGCGCCCACCAAAATCGCCCGCATGGCCGGCTTCGAAGTGCCCCCGGACACCTCCATCATCTGTTGCGAAATCTCGGGCGTCGGCAAGAAGTTCCCGCTCTCCGCCGAGAAACTCTCCCCCGTGCTTTCCCTCCTCTTCGTGGCCGATTACCAATCCGCGCTCGACACCTGCTTCGGCCTCCTCAAGTTCGGCGGCGCCGGGCACACCGCCGCCATCTACGCCAAAAACGATGCCCGCATCCGCGAGTACGGCATGCGCATGCCGGCCATGCGCGTGCTCGTCAACACGCCGGCGCCCCAAGGCTCCACCGGCATCACCACCAACGTCTTCCCCTCCATGACGCTGGGCTGCGGCGCCATGGCCGGAAACAGCACCTCCGACAACGTCGGCCCGCTGCACCTCATCAACATCAAGCGCCTGGCCTACACCGTCCGCACCCCCGAAGAAGCCTTCGAAATGCCCCTGGACTACGATAAAGCGCAGGATGGTCCCATGCCCGCCGCTACCGGCGGCAGCGGCCTCATCGATCGCGCCGCCGTAGTCTCCGCCGTGGAACGCTACCTCGCCTCCCGCGGCATCGCCGTAGCGGCGCCCGCCGCGTCCCCGGCGCCCGCCGCCCCCGCCTGCGGATGTGCGCATCCGGACCCGGCGCCACCCGCCGTACAGCAGTCCGTCGTCGCTAGCGTCGCCGCCCAGGTGGTCGACCGCTTTCTGGCCCTGCACGGCGCCGCGCCCACCGGTTCGCAAAGCGGCTCGCAGAAATCCGGTGGCTATAGCTGACTGCCCAACCCCGGCGCAAAAACGCCTCCACCTACCGCTGCTCCGCCTCCCAAACCGGTGGACTTCGTCTGCGAGGCCGACGTGCGCCAGGCCATCCGGGAGAATCGCAAAATCTCTATCGGGCCGAAGACGCTTATTACGCCTTCCGCCCGCGACCTGGCCACCCCCAATGATATTCTGGTGTTGGTCTAAAGCTGAGGAAACGACGTGGACTTGAATCTCGATACTCTCAAGCGCGAAATCCTGGACTATCTCGAATCGCGCGACCTGGCCGTTTTCCGCAGCACCCCGGGTACCCTCGAAGACCCCCAGATGGTGCTTTGGGACAGTGAGCACTATCCCGACTACCGCATGTTCCTCGATACCGCCCTCAAAACCGGCGTCAAGATGATCCTTTTCGCCACTCGCGAATTCGAATCCGGCGATATCGACGATCTGCTCGAACAGATCGACGAGGTCGGCATGGATCGCGACCGGCAGCGCGACTACCAGAACCGCCTCCGCAAGCTGCGCATCTACGAAGGCGTGACCTGCTCGCTCGAACTGGCCTTCCACCACGATTCCAACCTCTACGTGTACGAGCTCCAGCCCGACTGGTACGAGGAATTCCTCGTCGCCGAAGACGAAATCGCTAGCGCCATGGCCGAGGGCGATCTGGACGAAGGCGACTCGCTTGGCGGCTATTACTCCAAGAATTAATCCGCCCGCGCGCTGGCTCTTGCCCACGCCCGATGCCCGGGCCGTCGCCGCTCTCTCCGCCGCCCTGCAACTCGGCCCGCCCACCGCCAAAGTGCTCGTCCATCGCGGCTTCTCCGACCCCGCCGCCGCCCACCGCTTCCTCCACCCCGCCTTCGAAGAGCTGCACGATCCGCTCTCCATGCGCGACATGCCCGCCGCCATCGAGCGCATCGGCCGCGCCATCCGCGCCCGCGAGCCCATCCTCATCTACGGCGACTACGATGTCGATGGCACCACCAGCGTCGTGCTCCTCACCAAGGCCTTCGAACTCGCCGGCGGCATCGCCACCTGGCACGTGCCGCACCGCCTGAAGGATGGCTACGGCATGCGGCCCGAAGTGGTGGAAGCCGCCGCCACTCAGGGCGTAAGGCTGATTGTCAGCGTGGATACCGGCATCCGCGCCGCCGAAGTCGTGCGCCGCGCTGGTGAACTCTCCATCGACGTCATCGTCACCGATCATCACCTGCCCGAGGCCGGTCTTCCTCCCGCCCTCGCCGTGCTCAATCCCAATCGCCCCGATTGCCCCTACCCGGAAAAGAACCTGTGCGGCGCCGGCGTGGCCTTCAAGCTGATCCAGGCGCTCTTGCCCCACCTGGGCTGGCCCGCCGAAAAGGTGCGCCGCGTGGCCGAATCGTTCCTCAAACTGGCGGCCATTGCCACCGTAGCCGACGTAGTTCCCCTCACCGGCGAGAACCGCATCATCGTCGCCCACGGCTTGCGCGGCCTCGACCAGGTGCGCAACCCCGGCTTGCGCGCCCTGCTCGATGTCGCGGGCTTCGCCGGCGCCAGCGCGCCCAATGCCCGCCAGGTGGGCTTCCAGATCGGCCCGCGCATCAATGCCGCCGGGCGCATGGATACCGCCGGCGCCGTCATCGAGCTCTTCCTCACCAGCGACGCCGCCCGCGCCCGCTCTCTCGCCAAACAACTCGACACCCAGAATGCGGAGCGCCAGCAGGTGCAAGCCGAAATTATCGCCACCTGCGAGCGGATCGCCGTCGATAGCGCCGATTGCGCGCTCGTCTACTACGGAGAGGAATGGCATCGCGGCGTGCTCGGCATCGTCGCCGCCCGCCTCGTGGAACGCCTGCAACGCCCCGTCTTCGTCCTGGCCCGCAACCCCGACGACGGCTTGGCATCGGGTTCGGGCCGCAGCATCCCCGCCTTCCACCTCCTGGAAGCCCTCGAATCCATGTCCGGCCTCTTCGTCAGATTCGGCGGCCACGCCCACGCCGCCGGCGTCACCATGGAAGTCTCCGCCGTCGAGGAGTTCCGCCGCCGCTTCCATGCCTCCGCCGCCTCCCGCCTTGGCGCCGAAGATTTTCTCCCTCGCCTGGAGATCGACGCCATCCTCGAATTGCGCGAAATCACCGAGCCGGCCATCGGCGAGCTCTTCACCCTCGCCCCGTTCGGTCACGGCAACCCTCCGCCCCTCTTCGCCGCCCTCGGCGTGGAGGTGGCCGCACAACCCACCGTCATGAAAGAGAAGCACCTGCGCATCGCCGTGCGGCAGAATGGCCGCAACCTGGTTCTGAAGGCTTGGAATCTGGCCCACCGCGCCAGTGAATTCGCTCCCGGCGCGCGCCTGGATGTCGCCTTCAACCTGGAGGAGGACGCCTACTCCGCCGCCCGAGGCTATCCCCCCTGGGCCGCCATCCTGCGCGATTTCCGCCCCGCAGTAGCGTAGCCCTCCAGGCGGGGTGCCCTCTGGGCCGCCCGCTTTCCAGCGGGCATTCTTCCCCAAAGTCCCCTGAAACAAATCCGCCATCCCTTCCGTATCTTTAATAGTCCGGAGGTGAGACATGTTTTGCGATCGTTGCGGCGCCAACCTGCAAGGTCCCGTCAGTTTCTGTCCTCACTGCGGCAGACAGTTCGTCGCCGCCCCGCCGCCGCTGCCGTCCGTCAATCGCGTTAGCGGCCACCTGCGCAATGTCGCCGTCCTGTGGCTGGCATACTCCGCTTTGCGGCTGCTGCCGGGCCTGTTTCTGAGCTCCTTCTCCAACTGGGGGGTTCCTTTCATGGACGACGTCCCGTTCTTCGTGCACGGAGTCGTGCGGACGGTCGGCAGCATTTTCCTGATGACGGCAGTCGTCGGCCTGATCGCCGGCTGGGGGTTGTACGAGCGCCGCTCGTGGGCCCGCATCCTGGCCATCGTGTTGGCCTTCGTCAGCCTGTTACATCTGCCGTTCGGCACCGCTATCGGCGTCTACACGCTGTGGGTGCTCTTGCCCGCTTCGTCGGAAGCCGAGTACCAGCGCATGGCCCGCGCCTAGCGGTGGGGCGGACCCCCTTGGTCGGGGCGCCCTCTGGGCCAGGTCCCCCCGGACCCGTAGTGTCTCTCGCCCAGGCAACCCAAAATCCCCTTCCAACGTCTCTTGTTATAATTCGTCTAAACCGTCCCATATTCCTTTCAAAAGGTGATTCATGACTCGTCATAAGGTGTTGCTCCCGCTTCTCCTGATCTTTGCCTTCACCGCGCTCTCCCAGATCCTCCCCCAAGGCGTCCGCAAAATCACCGCCGTCGAAGGCATCACCGAGTACGCCCTCCCCAACGGCCTCCACGTCCTCCTCTTCCCCGATTCTTCCAAGCCCAACGTCACCGTCAACATGACTTACATGGTCGGTTCGCGCCTGGAAGGCTACGGTGAAACCGGCATGGCCCACCTCCTGGAGCACATGCTCTTCCTCAAGACCAAGACCCGCCAGGACATCAAACAGGAGCTCAAGGATCACGGCGCCGATATGAACGGCTCCACTGCCTGGGATCGCACCAACTACTTCGAGACCCTCAACGCCACCGACGAGAACCTTAAGTTCGCTCTCGAACTCGAAGCCGACCGCATGGTCAACAGCCGGATCGAAAAGCCCCTCCTCGATACCGAAATGACCGTGGTGCGCAACGAATTCGAGATGGGCGAGAACAACCCCGACCGCATACTCTTTCAGCGCGCCCTCGAAACCGCCTACACCTGGCACAATTACGGCAAGCTCCCCATCGGCAACCGCTCCGATATCGAAAATGTGCCCATCCGGAAGCTGGCGTCTTTTTATCAAAAGTACTACCAGCCCGATAACGCCCTGCTCACCATCGCCGGCAAGTTCGACGATGCCAAAACCCTCGCCCAGGTCGCGGCCCTCTTCGGCGCCATCCCCAAGCCCACCCGCACCCTCGAGCCGTCCTACACCGTCGAACCTACCCAGGATGGCGAACGCTCCATCACCCTCCGCCGTGTCGGCGATACCCAGGGCCTCGTAGCCCTCTATCACACCCCCGCCGGTTCCCACCCCGACGACGCCGCCCTCAACGTCCTCGCCGGCGTCCTCGGCGACCATCCCTCCGGCCGCCTCTACAAGGCCCTCGTGGATAACAAGAAGGCCGTCTCCGCCTCCATGGAAATGGAAGATCTGCACGACCCCGGCTTCCTTACGGCTTCCGTCAGCCTGAAGGTGGATCAGTCCCTCGATGAAGCCCGCCAGATCCTGCTCAAAACCATCGAAGGGTTGGCCGCCGAACCCCCGAGCAAGGAAGAGGTGGAGCGCGTCAAGACCCGCATCCTCAAGAACATCGAGCTCGAAATGAACGATTCCCAAGCCGTCGCGATCGATCTCAGCGAGTACTTCTCGCAGGGCGATTGGCGTCTCATGTTCCTCACCCGCGACCGCATCAAGGCCGTCACCGAGGCCGATGTCCTGCGCGTCGCCAAAGCCTACCTCAAGGAATCCAACCGCACCCTCGCCAGCTTCATTCCCACCAAGGCCCCCGACCGTGCCGAGATTCCGGCCACGCCCGACGTAGAAGCGATGCTCAAGGATTTCAAAGGTTCCGCCGTCGTGGAAGCCGGAGAAGCCTTCGACCCCAGCCCGTCCAACATCGAATCGCGCGTGCTGCGCAGCACCCTGCCCGGCGGCCTGAAAATGTCCCTGCTCTCGCGCAAAACCCGCGGCGGCGCGGTGGTCGCCTCCGTC
>JBEKDV010000060.1:0-28075 GCA_050014175.1 Candidatus Solibacter sp.
AGACACCTGCTACAGTCGGTCAACCTGGATACCATCCCTTACGGGGCACATTTCACGAATATCGACCCGACGACCAAGACGGCACTGGCGGACAATTTCGACAAGCCATATCTAGGGTATTCGACCATCAACGAATACGAGGCCAACGGTAATTCGAGTTATCACTCGCTTCAAGTGCAGGGTAACCGGCGCTTCTCAAGGGGACTGCAGTTCGGCGCGGTGTGGACATGGTCGAAATTCATGGACGAGACGGATAACGATCAGCAGACCATTTCGCTATACGTAAACCCAAAGGTGTGGGATTACGGCAAATCCCTCGGCTTTGACCACACTCACAGTGTATCCGTCAACTTCTTGTACGACGTTCCCAGGGCCAGCAAGTTGTGGAAGGCCGCCGCCGTTCGTTGGGCGTTCGACAACTGGGAACTCGCGGGCATTGCGACATTCATGGACGGCTCGCCGATGGGCATCAGCTACAGTCTGATTAACGGGGCGGACGTGACGGGCGGCGGTGATGGTTCGCGCGTGGTTGTCTTGGCCAACGCGACATTGCCCAGCGGCCAACGGACGATTTACCAATACTTCAATACCAGCGCTTTCGCGGCTCCCGTGGTGGGCTCGATCGGCAACGCGCCCCATGACGTGTTCCGCGGGCCGGGCACCAACAACTGGGACCTTTCGATTTTCAAAAACTTCCCGATCAAGGAAAAAGCGAAGTTCCAGTTTCGTTGGGAGCTGTACAACGCTTTTAATCACCCCAGTTTCAGTGGCGTGAATACGAGCGCCAGTTTCTCCGCTCCAGGGTCAACAACCCAGCTCAACAGCCAGTTTGGCCAGGTTACTTCGACCAATGGCCTGCCTCGCGTGATGCAGGGCTCATTGCGCTTTACGTTTTAGACGGAAGGAGGACAATATGGAAACAGTAAGCAGACGAAAGTTCGTAGCTTTGGCCGGCGCTCCGGCGATGTTTGTAGCGCAGTCGGGTCGTGCGCAGTCGCCTAACGACAAAGTTGTTCTCGCGCTGATCGGCGCGGGCGGCCGTGGATCGACCCTGGGTGGTAATCTCGCCAAAGTCGAGAATACGGAATTCAAGTACATCTGCGATGTGAACGACCAGCGCGGCCTGGAAGTCACTAAGACCATAGAAGCGATCCGCGGCGTCCGGCCCCAGCGGGTCATCGACATGCGCCGGGTCTTCGACGACAAGGACGTGGACGGGGTTGTAGTGGCCACGCCCGAGCACTGGCACGCGCTGGCTACCGTGTGGGCGTGCCAGGCGAACAAGGACGTCTACGTGGAGAAGTCGCCGTCGCTGACCGTCTGGGAAGGCCGAAAGATGATCGAGGCCGCGCACAAGTACAAGCGCGTCGTGCAGGTGGGTTTCGAGAACCGCAGCGGCCCGTACTCCGCCACCGCCCGCGATTACATCAAGGCTGGCAAACTCGGGAAGATCCGGCTGGTGAAGGTATACAACCTGCTTGCGGGCGGCGGCCCATGGAAGGAGGATCCGCCATCGGCCGTGCCGCCGGGCGTCGACTGGGACCTCTTCCAGGGCCCGGCGCCGGAGCGGCCGTTTACCATGACGCGGCTGAGGCGGTCCTGGGGAACTTATTGGGACTACAGCGGCGGCGAACTCTCGGACGATGCGAGCCACCAGCTCGACCTGGCGCGCATGGCGCTTGGCGACCCGCCGCATCCGAAGGCGGTCTACTGCACGGGCGGGCGCTTCGCCTATGACGACAAGCGTGAGACCCCCGATCTGCAGGCGGTCACTTACGACTACGGTGACTTCGTCATGACCTGTGAGTGCGGCACGAACCATCCGTACATGGCGAAGTTCTCCCAGGAAGTGCGTACGGGAACCAAATGGCCGTATTGGCCGCAGAGTTCCTGCCGCATCGAGATCTTCGGTTCCCAGCGGCTGATGTTTCTCGGCCGGCACGGGTGCGGCTGGCAGGTGTTTGAAAGAGACGGCAAGGTGGTGGACCAGGACAAGGGCTACTTCCCGGATAAGTGGCACCAGCCGAACTTCGTAGAGTGCATCCGCTCCCGCAAGGCGCCGAACGCCGACATCGCCATCTGCCACTACAGCGCGTGTCTCGTGCACTTAGGCAACGTTGCCTTCCGGGTAGGGAAACGCCACTTGCCGTTCGATGGCGGGAAGGAGCAGTTCCTCGACGCCGCGGCCAACGCCTATCTGAAGCCGGCTTATCGCAAGCAGTACCGCATCCCGGATGTGGTCTAGCGGTGGAGTCGAGATGAGTTCCGTCCCGAGCCTGACTGACATGAGGTATTACCGATGAATCGACGTTCCCTTCTTTTGACGGGCGCCGGCGCCATTCTGTCGCACGCCGCCGCCTCCGATACCATTACCCTGGGTGTGATCGGCGCCGGCGGACGCGGCACGCTCGTCATGACGACGTTCCAGAAGAGCCCGAATGTGCGCGTCGGCGCCATTTGCGACGTGTATGAGCCCAACCTGGAGCGCGGCCTCTCCACCGCCGCGAAAGCGCAAACGAGCGCCCCGAAGGCCTACCGCAATTACAAGCAACTCCTCGAGGACAAGAGCATCGACGCGGTCCTGATCGCCACCCCGGAGCACTGGCATGCCCAGATGGTGCTGGATGCCCTCGCCGCCGGCAAGGACGTCTACGTCGAGAAACCGCTCTGCCGCACGCCCGAGGAAGGGGTCGCGTTGGTGGAGGCGGAGAAGAAAACCAAGCAGATCATCCAAACCGGAATGCAGCGCCGCAGCTACGACCTGTACCTGGATGGCCGCAAGTTGGTCGCCGACGGAACTCTCGGTACCGTGCGGATGGTGCGTTCCTGGTGGCTGAATAACTATGTGGGCAACGGAGGCGCTCGCACCGCCAAGCTCGACGGGCCGCTCGATTGGGAACAGTGGCAGGGTCCCATTAAGAAACGCGTCCCGCTCGATCCGTTCATCTTCCGCAACTGGCGCTTCATCGGCGATTACGCGGGCGGCATCGTCGCCGACCAGGGTGCGCACGTCTATGACGGCATCCACCTGCTGATGAATGCGACTTATCCGCTCGCGGTCACAGCCGCGGCAGGCAAGCCGCACAAAGCGGGCTACGATACTCCGGAGTCGGTGGTCGTCACGGCCGAGTATCCCGAGGATTTCATCGGCGTTTTCCAAGTCAACTATGCCGCGATGCGTTACCGGACCCGCAACGACCAGATGAATCACCTGGACGGCGACAAGGCGCGCATGGACATCGGGCGCGAGGATTGCCGGGTCTTCAAGGAAGGCGCGGAAGACACGCCCGCCATCGAGAGGAAGTCCGAGAAAGGCTTCGGCTGGGCGACGGACCTGCACGTTCAGAACTTCCTCGAGTGCATCAAGACGCGCCACACGCCCACTGCGCCCATGAAACTGGCTTTCCAGGCGGCGCTGGTAGTGCAGATGGCCAACATGTCGCTGAAACAGGGCCGGCGTCTGAAGTGGAATGCCAAGCTGAATAAGGTAGAGGCGTGACGCGAAGCTTCCGGGTATTGGCCCTGCTGACGCCGTTGACATTGAGTGCGGCGTCCAAGGGCATGGTGCTCGAAGTGGATGGCGGCGCATATGATCGCGGGAATACGCCGGTAGTGTTTCAATTGCCCGAATCGCTCCGGAAACAGCAGCATTTCATGCTGACCGAACTCGACACGAAGAGGGCGGTGGACGTCCAGGTGGACCGTGGCCGCATCCTCTGGATCATCCGGGACAAACTCCCGGCGGGACAGACCCGGCGTTACCGGCTGGCCGCCGTTTCTGGCAAACATCAGCTCCCCGCCGCTGTCACCGCTGACGATGATGGCCAACGCCTGCTCATCAAGATCGCGAACCGGCCCGTGCTCCAGTACAACAAGGCCGTCGTGCCGTCTCCAGATCCCCGGAAGCCGGAGTATCGCCGCAGCGGCTATCTGCATCCAGTCTACGATCCAGACGGCCGTCCGGTCACCGACGACATGGCGCCCGATCACATGCACCAGCACGGGGTCATGTTCGCTTACGAGAAAGCGACGTTCGAAGGCCGGGCGGTGAACTTCTGGGAGCCGGCCAACGGCAGCGTGGAACATGAGGCGATCCGCTCCACGGTGAGTGGACCGGTGTTCGCCGAATTCGAGCCGGTGTTGCGCCACATGGTCAACGACGCGCCCGGCGGCCCGCGGCAGGCACTGCGAGAGACCTGGCGCGTCCGCGTTTACAACATCACTGACTTTTACCTGTTGGATATCGAGTCAGTCCAGGAAGCCGCCACGGACAGCCCGCTGGTCATCGAGAAGAACTCTTACGGCGGGTTGGCGATCCGGTGCCATCGAAACTGGTTCGACCCGAAGAACAGCGAGTATCTTACCAGCGAAGGCGGGACCCGGAAGGACGGCAACCAGACGCGCCCGCAGTGGGTGGACCTGTACGGCTGGATCGACGGCCGGATATCGGGTGTGACTATCCTGGATCACCCGGGCAATCTGCAATTCCCGCAACCGGTCCGGCTGCATCCGGAAAAGCCGTACTTCTGTTTCGCGCCCATGGCGCTCGGGCCGTTCCGTATCGAGCCGGGCAGGACACTGACTTCGCGCTACCGTTTTTATATCCACACGGGGAAGCCGGACGCACGGAAGATCGAGGCGGTGTGGCACGACTATTCCGAGCCGCCGCAAGTGAGGATAATCAGCGGAAACTAGAGTCATGGGACGCGAGAGAGCGGCGCGGTTTTTCGCCGAACTGGCTGGCCTCGGGTCTCGGCGCTGTCAACGCCGCCGGTGCCGGACGTTGGCTGGAATTTGGACTGAAGTTTCTCTTCTGAGTGCTACACATGTTACACATGTCACACATGGCTCTTTCTAATCCGCTCAACCGGCGGCGGTTCCTTCTCGGGGCCGCCGCCCTGCCTGCGGTTGTGCCGGCCGTCGCGCTGGCTCGCGCGGCTACCGACGTTCGCATCCGCGCGGTGGACATCGGGTACGAAGATTTCCTTTACCGCGTGCCCATCAAGTTCGGAGGCCGCACGCTTGATCGCGTGACCCTGCTCAATGTTCACTGCACCGTGGAAGGCCGCAACGGCCGGACGGCCACCGGGCTCGGCTCCATGCCGCTCGGCAACGTCTGGTCGTGGCCGTCTCCTTCGATGAACTACGACCAGACCCTACAGGCCATGAAAGATCTGGCCGGGCGGATCGCCGCTCTGTACCGGAGCCTCTCCGAATACGGCCATCCGATCGATCTCACCACGACGGTCGAACCCGAGTACCTCAAAGCCGCGCAGGAACTCTCCGCCAAGCTGCCTGACGCCATCCCCAAGCTCTGCTCACTGGTCACGGCCAGCCCGTTCGACGCCGCGCTCCACGATGCCTACGGCCGCTACCACGGCCGCAGCGCATACCAGTTGCTCGGCCCGGAGTTCCTGGCGCATTCGCTCGACCACTACTTGGGCACCGAGTTCCGCGGAGAGCGTCTGAACTCGTACATACGGCCCACGCCGGTGACCAAACTGCCCCTCTACCACCTGGTGGGCGCCCTCGATCCCATCACCGACTCCGACATCCGCCAGCGCGTCAATGACGGACTGCCGGAGACGCTGCCCGAGTGGATTCGCTACAACGGCCTGCTGCGCATCAAGATCAAGCTGGCGGGCAACGACCTGGACTGGGACGTCCATCGCGTCGTGGCCGTGCATCGCGCCACCGCGGAAACGCAACAGAAGCGCGGCGTCACCGGGTGGTTCTGTTCGCTCGATTTCAACGAGAAGTGCCATGACGTCGGCTACGTTCTGGAGTTCATCCGGAAACTGGAGGAAGCCGACCCTGGCGCCCTCGCCGACATTCAGTACATCGAACAACCGACGGCGCGCGATCTGGCGGCGCATCCCGACTTCGACATGCATAAGGCTTCGAATCTCAAGCCGGTGGTGATCGACGAATCGCTCACCGGCCCGGACGCGCTCTTACTGGCGCAGCAGTTGGGCTACTCCGGGGCGGCTCTCAAGGCCTGTAAGGGCATCAGCCAGTCGTTGCTGATTGCCGCGCTGGCGCAAAAACACAAGCTGTTTCTCTGCGTGCAGGACCTTACCTGTCCGGGCGCTTCGCTCATCGAATCGGCCGGTCTGGCCGCGCACATCCCCGGCGTTGCCGCCATTGAAGCCAATGCGCGCCAATTCGTGCCCGCCGCCAACCGCGGCTGGGAAAAGAAATATCCCGGCGTGTTTGTCATCAAGGACGGCTACGTGCGGTGCGGCGCCCTGAAGGGTCCGGGGCTGGGTTTCCTTTAGATTTGGAACGCGCGGGCTGCCAGCGCCATCGCGGACCGTGGATTTAGAACACGAACCGAACCTGCACGTCCACCTTGCGATTGTAGGTCGCGCCACTCATCCTGGCGGGGACGCAATAACCTATTTCGCCGTGTCAAAAACTCGAATTTGTGGCGGGCCTTTGGGCGGGTTTGGAAGTGCTGTAGATCCGGTGTCGCTCATAGAATCGTTTCTGCCGGTTTTGGGCGCGGCTCCATTCGATCACGGGCTACCCGGAATCTCGGCAAGTCTGCCGGAAGCGCGGCGTCCCAATGCCGGTAAGGCGCCCACGGGGAAGCCGGCACTCGAACGAACGATTGGCAATTTGCCGCCGCTGGGACCGGCCACAGGCACGGACGATGAGACCATCCGCAACAGAGCGCGAATGCTGAAGTCGGTCGACGAAGGTGTGGGGCAGATGCGTGCGGCGCTGGAGCGCACCGGACAGCTTGACAACACGGTGTTTGTCTTCACCAGCGATGAGGGCTACTTCTTCGGCGAGCACGGGCTCAGCATCGAGCGGCGGCTGGCATACGAAGAGTCGATTCGCATTCCATTGATCATCCGTTACCCAAAGCTGATCCGCGCGGGTAGCCACATCGATGCCATGGTGTTGGGCATTGATCTCGCGCCAACGCTCCTCGAAGTGTCAGGCACGAAGCCAGCGGCGCCGATGAACGGACGGTCGCTGGTGCCGCTGCTCGAAAGACGCAAGACGGCGTGGCGGAAATCGTTCCTGGTTGAGTACTTCTCGGACCGCACGATGCAGCGGATGCTCAACATGGGATATCAGGCGGTACGGACGGAGCGCTGGAAATACATCCACTACACGGAACTGGAAGGGATGGACGAACTGTATGATCTGCGGCTCGATCCGTACGAGATGCGGAATCTCATCGCTGACTCGGCAGTGCACGGAATCCTGGAAGCGCTACGAGCGGACCTGCAACGTCTGAGACAATGAGGCGCACTTCCCGAGCAAATGAAAAACTGCGCCACGGCCGTGAAACCGTCCTATCGGAAAGTGCGCTTCTCGTACACTGGCCAGAAACGGCGTTCTGGGAAATGGCTCCTCCCTGTACCTGTCGCGAATCCCCTTGCGACCAAGAAAACACCCGCTGCTGGAAGATGACAGTCGCGCGCGGCTCGGAGATGAAGGCCCAGATCGAGCCGTTGGTGGAAACCGACTGTAGATAAAATTGTAGCTGTAGAAAGCCTACAGGAGCATCAGGAATCCACCGGTCGCAACAGGTGCGCGGGGCTGGCCAGGAGCGGCCATTGCAAATAAATCAGTTAGTTACGGATGGTCGGGGCGGGGCGATTTGAACGCCCGACCCCCTGCGCCCAAGGCAGGTGCAAAGGAGCTGCAAAAGCAGCTTGTTTTCAAGTACTTGCGATTCCAGGCGTTGGTGCCGAGCTGTTGAAACTTGTGGAGCCCTGTTGAAAGCGGGGGCTCCCGACAGCTACAAAATCATCTACAATTCATCCTAAACCTTTAGGAGAGCTTGCCTGACGTCCTCGGTGCTGATGCCTCAAGCTAACGTGGGAAAATAGCACGTCCGAGGCGCCTGATGCTCCTGCGGCCGGGGAGCGGGGGAGCGGGGGAGCGGCTCAGTTTGAAATCCCGCCTATGAGGTCCCGGACCTCAGTGCCAAACCGTGCGCGATCTGATGCTGTGTAGCCAGATGGAATCTAATTGCCGTCTGCGCCGCAGCCCGCAGCGCGGCAGCAATCTCGATTTCTGAGTCTAGCTCCTTGAAACGCGTCATATCCGTACTGGCAGGGAGGGGCGCCCGTCCATCCGATTGATCAGCGGTGCCGAACACCCCATGTCGTTCCTAAACCGGCTCCCGTCGCTTAAGCTCGACCGTTAGAATAGGCGGGTGAGCTTGTGATCGTCACGGAGCGGTGAACGCGGTATGCCCGAGAACGGTTCAGAGTCTCTTCCATTCGAGCCTCCAGAGCAGGAAAATATTCGTCTCCGGGAGGAAAATGCTCGCCTGCGGCGGCTTCTGGCGGTCCACAGCATTGCGATTCCGCAACCTGCGCCAGAGAATCCGCCTCCAGCCAAGACCGTCGAGACGGCGCCACCGGTGGACAAGGAGGAGCGTGCCAGAAAGAGAATCGCGTTATTTCGAAACCTGTTTCGCGGGAGAGAAGATGTCTACGCGCGGCGATGGGAGAATGACGACGGCCGGTATGGTTACCGCCTGCGCCGCGGCCCGCAAGTAGTTCTCCTAATCACCCACGGCAACAGGCGCCAGTCGTTCCGTCCATTCGAAGTCCCGGACACCATAACCGCCGGCGCGGGTGGCACGGATCTGACGGTCCGCCCTTGGGCGAAACGCCACCCGCACGGACCGGCGGAGGGCGATGGGCAGCACTGCAAGGCCATGATAGTCGATGTGCTCGCCAATCAAGTTCACTCTGCCTGGAGCCGAGACCACCTGGCATTCATGCACCTCTCCTCCGAAGGCTTGGCGGATTTCTTCTTGAATTCTTGGCACGCCGTGTCGATCTATAATAAACTTTCTACTGAAAACATAATACAATCGTGACATTCCTGTGGGAGGTTCAGTTCGATTGAGTACCACGATTCCCCCTAAACAACGGATCATCCCGCACCTGCGCTGGTGGATCGGGGGATTGCTCTTCGCCTCCACGGTGGTCAACTACATCGACCGGCAGACGCTCAGCGTGCTGGCTCCGCAACTGAAGACTCAGTTCTCATGGAACAACGCGGATTGGGCGCTGATTGTCATTTCCTTCCGCGTTGCCTACGCGCTGATGCAGACCGTCTCGGGACGCGTGCTCGACTGGCTCGGGACCCGGCGCGGGCTTCTGTTAACGGTGAGTTGGTATTCCCTGGCCGCTGCCCTCACCTCCCTGGCTGTGGGTCTCAGGAGTTTCATGTGCTTCCGGTTTCTGCTGGGCTGCGGTGAAGCGGCCAACTGGCCAGGCGCGACCAAGACCGTGTCCGAATGGTTCCCCAAGGCGGAACGCGGATGGGCAGTGGCGCTCTTCGATAGCGGATCTTCTGTGGGCGGGGCAGTCGCACCATTCCTCGTGTTTTGGATCTATCGGACCTTCGGAAGCTGGCGGCCGGTGTTTATCTTGACCGCCCTGTTGGGGTTGATCTGGGTGCTCGCGTGGAAAGCATTCTACCAGCCTCCGGAAACGCATCCGAACCTGGGAGCGGAAGAACGCGCCATGATTCTGGGGGCGCGCGAGGAAGAGCAACGAGGAGAGGCGCACGCGCTGCCCTCGGACGGGACTCGGCCTGCCTCCTGGCGGCAACTTTTGTGCCTGAAAGAAACCTGGGGCATCGTGCTGGGCAAGGCGCTCACCGACCCCGTCTGGTTCTTCATCACGGACTGGTTCGCCATTTACCTGGTGTCCAAGGGATTCACGCTGAAGAACACGGTGCTGGGCTTCTGGGTTCCGTTCCTGGCGGCCGATCTCGGCAACTTCTTCGGGGGTGGTCTGTCGAGCTACCTCATCCAGCGCGGCTGGCCCGTCTTGAAAGCGCGAAAATTCGTGATCCTGATCTGTGGCTTCGGAATGACGCTGCTCATTCCGACCATCAGCGTGTCCTCGTTCGCGGCGATCGTCTCGCTGTTTGCGATCTCGACGTTTTCCTACTCGGCATGGTCCACCATGGCGCTGGCGCTGCCTGCGGATCTGTACCCCAGCGGGTCGGTGGCCTCAGTCAGCGGGATGAGCGGCACGGGTGCCGGCATCGGGACCATTCTTTCCACGTTTCTGATCGGCCAGATTTCGGACAAGTACTCCTTCGCGCCGATCCTGGTCGGAGCCAGCCTGGTGCCGCTGGTTGCTACGGCGCTGGTGTTCCTCCTGATTCGGAGCAAGAAGTGATTCTCATTTTGGGAATGAAGGAATCATAGACGAATATGGTAAGAGAATTCGACCTCACACCGAAGCGCGTTCCCCGCGTGGAGACGGCGTTTCGCAGGATAGTGACGGAGTTCGTAGTCCCGGAATCGATTCCGATTCTGCAGAAGCTACAGGCGTACGAGCCCGTGGCCATGCGCGGACAGCCGCCGGTCGTCTGGGATCGCGCCGAAGGCTTCCAGGTCTACGATGCCTGGGGCAATCAGTGGATCGACTGGTCCTCTGGGGTGCTGATCGCCAACGCGGGGCACGGGCGCAAGGAGATCGCCGATGCCATCGCGCGACAGGCGGGCGCCAGGCTGCTCACCAATTACTGTTTCCC
This sequence comes from Candidatus Solibacter sp., assembly GCA_050014175.1. Lineage (GTDB taxonomy): Bacteria > Acidobacteriota > Terriglobia > Bryobacterales > Bryobacteraceae > Solibacter. Next base: position 10,531 of record JBEKDV010000060.1, read on the forward strand.
GAGCGAGATCCGGGCGCGCCTGGTGGAGCGGCTGGCCACGCTGCTGCCGGAGCCGCTGAAGAAGGTCTTCCTGCTGACCACGGGTTCGGAAACGGTGGAATGCGCCATCAAGCTGTGCCGCACCCATGGTGCCAGGTCAGGGAGTGGCACCAAGAACGTCATCGTCTCCTACGACAAATCGTTCCACGGCCGCACCTTGGGATCGCAGCAAGCTGGAGGCATTCCGGCGTTGAAGGAATGGATCGGGAACCTGGATCCGGGTTTCGTGCAGATTCCCTTTCCAGATGGTTTTCGAACCGCCGACAATTCCTTCGAAGGCTTCGAACGCGCCCTGCGCGAACGCAATGTACAGCAGCGGGATGTCGCCGGCGTGATCCTGGAAACCTACCAGGGCGGAAGCGCGGCCTTCGCGCCGGCGGAATACATGCAGGCGCTGCGGCGCTGGTGCACCACACACGAGGCGCTGCTGGTGTGCGATGAAGTGCAGGCCGGCTTTGGCCGTACCGGAACGCTCTGGGGATTCGAGCACTACGGAGTGGTTCCGGACCTGGCGTTGTTCGGAAAGGGTATGGCCAGTTCGCTGCCGATCTCGGCGGTGGCCGGGCGACCGGACGTGATGGACCTGCACCCCGCGGGCAGCATGACCTCAACCCACACCGGGAATCCGGTCTGCTGCGCGGCGGCGTTGGCGTCGATCGAGCTGGTGGTCGCCGAAGACCTCGCCGGGAATGCCCGGCGCATGGGCGCGGAGTTGCACGCACGGCTGCACGCGCTCCAGTCGCGGTTTCCGCAGATTGGAAGCGTGGACGGCAAGGGCCTGGTCGCTGGCGTCGCTTGTGTGTCGCCAGGCACCCAGTCGCCGGACGGCGAGTTGGCATGGCAAGTGGTCGAGCGTTGCGTGGAGAAGGGGGTACTCATGTTCAGCCCCGTCGGTTTTGGCGGCGGCACGGTCAAGATCTCGCCTCCCCTGGTGATTCACGAAGCCGCCATTCGGGAAAGCGTGGCGGTGCTGGAAGAGGCGTTCGGCGAAATCATCCGCCAGCGAGCGGTAGCAGCATGATCACAAAACCGGAGATTCTCATCATTGGCGGCGGCATGATCACGCACGATCAGCTTCTGCCGTCCCTCTATCACATGCAACGCCAGGGGCGGATCGGCGAAATCGGCATCTGCGCCCTGCGCAGCCGCGATCTAGAGCCGCTATGCGCGGCGCCGGACCTGGCCGAGGCGTTTCCGGGACAGTCGTTCCGCGCGTTTCCCTGCGGCGGCGATGCGGATCGGCCGCAGCCCGATCTTTTCCGGGAGCTGATTGCGCGCATGCCTACGCGCAATATCGTTGTGGTCGCGGTGCCGGACCACCTGCATTTCGAGGTGATTCTGGCGGCGCTCGCGCACGACCAGCACATCTGCACGGTCAAGCCTCTGGTGCTCCGGCACGCCGAGGCGTGCCAGATCGAGCGCGAGGCGTATGCGCGCGGCCTGGTGGTGGGGGTCGAATACCACAAGCGGTTCGACGATCGCAGCCTGATGGCCCGGCGCAGCTACCGGGCCGGGCGATTCGGCGAGTTTAAGCTGGGCACCGCGAGCCTGCTGGAGAAGTGGTTTTACCGCCATTCGAATTTCCAGAACTGGATGACCATGCAGAACTCCGACGCCTTCACCTACATCGGCTGCCACTATGTGGACCTGGTGCACTTCATTACCGGGTTGTTGCCGGTTGCCGTGAGCGTTTATGGAATCCCCGAGTGCTTTCCGAACGGAAAGGAGGGATTCCTGTGGACCGACGCGCGCGTCATCTGGGAGAACGGCGCCTGCCTCAACGTGCAGAATGCCCTCGGCTTTCCCGACGCGGCGCCGGGCGGGAACACGCAAGGACTCACCCTGTACTGCAAAGGTGAGAGCGACGGCGCGCTGATCTCGCACTCGGACCAATACCGGGGCTTGAAGTACTCCTACACGCGGAAGAGTGACGATCCGGGCGCCACGGTGTACGCGGAGCCGAGTCCGGATTACTTCCAGTACGTGGACGTGGGCGGCAAGGGGCTGGCGCCGGTGGGTTACGGATACCGGTCGGTCGAGTACATCATTCAGACCTGCCTGCGGGTGGAAGCGGAGGGCGCGAACCTGGAGGAGCGGCAGCGGTTGTTGCGGGAAATCGACGCCGCCGGGATCATGGCGACGCCGGCAAACAGCAGTTACAACGAACTGGTGATCGAAGCGGCCCGGAAGTCGATTCTGGACGGCGGCAAGATGGTCGAAATCCGCCGCGCCGCGGTGAAGTAGCGGCTACTCGCGGGCGAGCGATTTCGCGACCATGGCTTCCCAGAGTCCCCGTTGCTCGATGGTCGCCTGCAGGCGGTCGGGCACCTTGCTGCTGGCTTCAAGTTGCCACCATCCCTCCCAGCCGGCGTCGATCAGCAGATCGCACTGGAGTTGATACGGGAAGTCGCCGCGGCCCAGTTCATGGAAGTGCAGGGTGTCATCCAGGTACTTCTTCACGCCCTCGAATCTTTGCGCGAAATCCGCGGCGTCCACGCCTTCGCCGTTCAGCTTGATGCCGACGTTGCGCTGGTCCACTCCCTCCATGACTTTCTTCAGCGTGACCAGGTCTCCGGCCGTGCCGTGGTTTTCCAGGCGGATCCTCTGGCCGTAATCGGCCGCGAACTTGCCCAGTGTGTTGAGCGAGCGGCTGATCTGCTCGATGGTCTTCTCGTGCGGCACTTCGGGGTGAAAATCGTTGGGTACCACGCGGATGCCGTGTCCGCCGACATCCTGGCTGAGCTTCACGTAAGCCTTGGCGCTTTCGATCTGCTGGTTGAGGCGCGCCGGGTCGGGCGAATCCAGACGCTCCACTATGGCGAGGCCCACAAGTAAAATAGGGCTGTCTTCAAACTGCTTCTTTACCTCGCGCCGCTGCGCCGGAGTGAGAGTCAGTTCCACGCCGTGGGCGTATTTTGCACTGGTCCGCAGTTCCGTAGAGAAGGTCTTGGCCTTGGTGAGATTGGCGATCATGGTGGGGATATCCCAATCGCTGCCCCACTGATACGAGGTAAATCCGAACTTCATTTTGTTGACGCGCTTGGCGGGAGATGCCACTCCCTGCCGCAGTATCATCAGGCCGGCTCCGGCCTGCATGCTGCGTGAGAAGAAATCACGGCGCGTGAGGGGTTGCATTTGGTGGCTCCTTTGTTTGGTGGCCCGCGGATGTGTCACGCCAGGACCGTGAGTTGCATGCGGTCTCCATGGCACGCGAGGCGGCCGTGAGGGTCTCTTCGATGTCGCGCTCAGTGTGGGCCGCGGACGTATACATGCGGCCGTCGGGAAGCATGTGAAGACCTTCGGAAAGCGCGGCGATGAGGAAGCGGCTGAGCGTTTCGCGGTCGTCGGACAGCGTATCACGGTAGTCGCGCAGTTCGCTGTCGTTGCCGAAGTGGAGCGCCAGTGCGGCGCCGAACCCGGTCACCCGCAGCGGGATGCCGGAGCTCCGCGCCATGTCGCGCAGGCCGTCCATGAGGTGCACCCCGAGGTCGTTGGCGTGCTTCAATGGCGCGCCGCCATCGCGGGAAAGTTCTTCGAGCGCGGCCTCGGCTCCCGCCAGCGAGATCGGGTTGCCGTTGAACGTGCCACCGAAACTTACTCCCTTGCCGAACATTTGCTGCATGATTTCGCGGCGCCCGGCCACCACGCTGAGCGCCAGCCCGCCCGCCACCGCTTTGCCAAAGGTGGCGATGTCTGGAGTGACGCCGTAAAATTCCTGGGCGCCCCCCAGGGCCATGCGGAAGCCGGTGATCACTTCATCGAAGATCAGTAGGGCGCCGTGGCGGCGGGCCAGGTCGCGGACGCCCGCCAGATAACCCGGGAGCGGCATCAGGCACCCGCTATTACACAGCACCGGTTCCATAATGATGCCGGCGATGCTGCCGGCGTGGCGCTCCAGGATCTGCTCCAGGATCTCGATGCGGTTCCACGGCGCCACCACGGAATTCTCCGCCGCGTTGGGTACCTGTCCCGCCGAGCCCAGCAGCGTGGGCGGCGCATCCAGCGGGCCGAGTTGGTTGCCGGTGGGACGGTAACCCACCAAAGCCCCGTCCATCCACCCATGGTAGTGGCCTTCGAACTTTAGGATGAGGTTGCGGCCGGTGAAAGCGCGCGCCATGCGGTGCGCCAGTTGTACGGCCTCGCTTCCGCTGGAAGTGAAGGCCACCAGTTCGGCGCACGGCACGAGTTGCTGGATCTTTTCGGCGACCCGGATCTCCAACTCGTGCTGCTGGCCGTATATATGGGGCCGTTCGGCGGCACAGCGAATCGCCTGCACCATGGCGGGATGCGCGTGGCCCAGAATACTGGGCCCCCAGGAGAGCGCGTAGTCGATGTACTCGTTGCCGTCCACATCCGTCAGGCGCGATCCGCGGCCCCCGCGGAAGTACAGCGGTACGGGAAATTGGGCGCGGAAGGGACTGCTGACACCTCCGGCCAGCGACTGCGTTGCCTGCTGAAGCAGTGCCCGTGATCGGTTCCACTGCCGAATCATGACGTGACCTCCCCGTTATGACTTACGCTACTCGCCGCGGACCGGGCGAACGTCCTGCGCTCGCCCCATCCCCGAGGTTGCTATCTGTTTACATTTGACAGTTTATATTAATATCGGCGAGCAGGCTCCCGCGTCAAAATTAACTTTGTTTAATGATAGCGAGTTCAGCCGACCAGGACCCCGTGGCTGCCGACGCTTGCGCCTCGACCGGCATTCTGAGGTGCTTTCGCATGCACACCTCTGCTGTGTCCAGCGACGTCCCTTTCAGATAATCAAGCAGGATCTGATGCTGTTCCGGGAACCGCAGATCGGTGACCTGCGGTTGCAGGCGGAAGGCAGTCTCGTAGTTGAAGTACGGCACCATCACGTAGCGCAGACAACTGGCGAGCCACCGGTTTCCGCTGAGGTCCCAGATCATGCCGTGAAACTCCAACTCGGCCTTGACCCACTCGGCCGACGGGTTCTGCCGCGAAACTGTCGCCGTGCCTTCCAAAAAGGTCCCGATGTTGCCGAGATCCGTTTGCGTGATGCGACCGCGCGCCAGCGACAACGCCATGGTTTCAAGCCTCAGACGGATTTCGTCTATCTCGCCATGGTCCGTATCGGTGAAACCGAGGACTGAGAAGCCATGATTCTGTGAGTGGGTTATGAGACCCTGTTGCGCAAGCACCAGGAGTGCCTCGCGCACCGGTCCCCGGCTGACATTCATCTCTCTCGCGAGCGCGGTATCCGAAAGGTATTCGCCTGGCTTGAAACGGCCTTCGAGGAGTGCCTGGCGAATCGCCTGAGCCACGCCCTCGCGCAACGCCACGGATTGGACCACTGGGAGCTGTCTGCTAGCCATAGATTACCTTTTTGAGGGTACCCGACAAAGCTCGCCCAAGTCAATGTTGACTGTTAACTGTAGGTGGGATTTCCGGCCTCCGCAGACGTGCCGTTGTGTATAATAATGTTCACCGAAGGTTAACTGTATACAATTATGTTCCGCTACTTGAGGAACGCCGCTCTGTTGGGAGCGTCTGCCTGCGGACTCCTCGGAGCGTTCGACAACCCTAAAGAAGCATGGCGCGCCGGCGTTGCTCAGATCGTCATCACCCCTCGCGAGCCCATCTGGCTTTCCGGTTATGAAGACCGCGACCACCCGCACCAGGGCGTTCTCCGTGACCTTTATGTAAAGGCTCTGGCGCTTCAGGATGAGACCGCACAAACCTCCGTCCTGGTGACCGCCGATGTTCTTGGTTTCACCCGAGAGGCCGGTGCGGCCGTGGCCGAGCGTTGTCTCAAGCAATTCGGACTCTCCCGCGACCGCCTGGTTCTCAATGCCTCCCACACTCACAGCGCGCCGGTGATCGACCCGCCCACCTGGCCCGAACACGAGTTGATGCCCGAGGCGCAATTCCCGGTCGTCAAGCGATACACGGCCAGCCTCGTGGACAAGACCGTCGAGGCGGTGGGCCATGCCATTCAGAACATGGCGCCGGCCCGGCTGCGTTTCGGGCAGGGATTCGCCGCCATCGCGGTGAACCGGCGGCGCGCCGTCATCAGCCGCGATCTTCCCGGTCAAGTCGATCAGGACGTGCCCGTACTCGCAGTCGAACTCGCCGATGGCAAGCTGCTGGCCCTTGTGGTGGGTTATGCCTGCCACGCCACGGTACTCAACACCTACCCCATCAACGGCGACTGGCCGGGCTTCGCGCAGGAAGAAATCGAACGGCGTCATCCCGGCGCCACTGCCCTGTACGTCCAGGGCTGCGCCGCCGACGCCAACCCGCTCCCGCGCCGGTCCGTGGCCCTCGCCAAAGGCTACGGCCAGATACTGGGCGCCGCGGTTGACGACGTGCTCTCGGCCAGGATGTCTGCGGTCGCCGGACCCCTGGAGACAGCGTATGGAATGGTCGACCTGCCCTTCCACACGGTTCCGTCCCGCGCCCAACTGGAACTAGATCTCAAGTCAACCGAGGATTACCAGCGCTGGCGCGCCAGGCGCATGCTGACGATCCTCGATACCGGCGCGCACTTGCCCGATCACTATGCCTATCCCATCCAGGTCTGGCAATTCGGACCTGGCCTGAGGTTCATCGCCCTGGGAGGCGAGGTGGTGTCCGACTATTCCTTGCGTCTCAAGCGCCAATACGGCTTCAACGATACCTGGGTGGCGGCATATTCCAACGACGTCTTCGGTTACGTGCCCTCGCGCCGGGTGCTTCAGGAAGGCGGCTACGAAGGCGGCAACGCCAACACCAACTTCCCCGGGCCCTTCGGCGCGGCCGTGGAAGAGCTAATCGTCGAAAAGACCGGCGACCTGGTGCGACAGCTCACAGGAAAAGGAGACCGGAGATGAAAATTCGCGTTACCAGTTGCGCTCTCCTGATGCTGGCCGGAGCGGCGCACGCTCAGACCGCGTGGCAGGCTGGTGTGGCGAAGGCCGTGATCACTCCCACCGAATCCATCTGGATGGCGGGCTACGGCGACCGGAACCACCCGAGCGAGGGCGTCCTGAGAGACCTCTACGTCAAGGCCCTCGCGCTGGAGGCCGAGCCGGGCAAGCCTTCGGTCATCGTCACCGCGGATCTGCTGGGATTCCCTCGCGAGATCTCCGACACCGTCGCCAGCGAGTGCGAGAAACGATTTCGCCTCAAGCGAGACCGCCTGGTGCTGAACGCGTCCCACACGCACAGCGGGCCCGTGGTCCACCGCAATGCGTTTCCGGTATTCAATCTGGACGAGAAGCAATGGCAGGCGGTCGACCGGTATTCGACTTTTCTGGTGGAGAAGACCATCGGAGTGATCGGCGCCGCAATCCAAGACCTTGGTCCGGCGACTCTGAAATTCGGCCAGGGCTTCGCCGGCATCGCCGTCAACCGGCGGCGCGCTTACCCCGACAGCCGTGATCGTCCGGGCCCCGTGGATCACGACGTTCCGGTCATGACCATCCTCAAGCCGGACGGCTCCCTGCGCGCGGTGCTGGTGGGCTACGCCTGTCACGCCACGGTGCTCAACATCTACCAGATCAGCGGAGACTGGCCCGGCTTTGCGCAGGAGGAAATCGAGAGGCAGCACCCCGGCGCCACCGCGCTCTTCGTACAGGGAGCCGGCGCCGATTCCAATCCCCTGCCCCGCCGTTCCGTGGAACTGGCCCGCCTGTACGGGCAGGTGCTCGCCGCGGCTGTGGACGACGTGCTGAAGTCGCCCATGAAGCCGGTGGAAGGCCCGATCCGCACGGCGTTTGAGATCGTGCAGATCCCGTATCACGACTCGCTCACGCGTGAGGATGTGCTCGCCAAATACCCGCCTCCCCGCCGCCGGTTCGACGTGGTCGAAACCTTCGGTGCCTACGATGCACTCCTCAAGTTGCCGCCGCAACGCTATGCGCGCTGGCTGGACATCGTCGGCCCCGGCGGAAGACTGCCGGATCACTACCCCTACGGAGTGGAGGTCTGGCAGTTCGGCAAGTCGCTGAAGTTCATCGCGCTGTCAGGAGAAGTCGTAGTGGATTACTCGCTTCGGCTGAAAGGCCAATACGGATGGGATGACACCTGGGTGGCGGGCTACTCCAACGACGTTTTTGGCTACACGCCTTCCGCCCGCGTCCTGCGAGAGGGCGGCTATGAAGCGACGAACTCTGGATTCATCGTGCCATTCAGCCCGGAAATCGAGGATCTGATCGTCCAGACGGTAGCCAGGCTGATGGCCCGCACGGGCAAGGACAATTAACCTTCGGGAGGAAGACGCATGGCAAGTACACCAACCACTCCGGTCACGCAACCGGCGCAGGCTCCGGTGGCACCGAAGCGCTACCTGGCGCTGGATGCCTATCGTGGGTTCATCATGTTCATCCTCGTGTCGGGGGGATTCGGACTGTCGGCACTGGCGCGACACCGGCCGGCCTTCTCCTGGATCGCCGGCCAGTTCGATCATCGGCCCTGGGAGTGGATCGCGTTTTGGGATCTCATCCAGCCCGCATTCATGTTCATGGTGGGCGTGGCTATGCCGTTTGCGCTGGCTATGCGCAAATCGCAGGGAGTCGGCGGCCGCCAGCTCTTTTGGCACGTTGCGGCGCGCAGTTTCCGGCTCATCCTCATGAGCCAGATCCTGATGTCGATCTCGGCCGGACGGCTGCACTTCCAGCTCATCAACGTCCTGGCGCAGATCGGGATTACTTATTTCCTCTGCTATCTCATCATGCAGCTCGAGTTCCGCTGGCAGGCCGCGATCGCCGCCGGCCTCCTGATCGGCCATTGGGCGCTGTTTGTGGCGTTCCCAGGCACGGAGGGCCCCTTCCTGTCGAAGACCACCAATATTGGCGCGGTCATCGATCGATTCCTGTTCGGCCATATGAACCACGACTACTGGACGAACCTCAATTTCGTGACCAGCACCGTGACCACGTTGTTCGGCGTCTGGACCGGCCGGCTTCTACAAAGCCCGAGGTCGCACGGCTACAAGATGCAGGTGATCGGGATCTCGGCGATCGCCTGTCTGGCGGTTGGATTTGCCATTCACCCCTGGAATCCCATCATCAAGCGCATCTGCACCACCTCGTTTACGATCTTCAGCACGGGGTGGGTGCTCTTGATGCTTCTCGCGTTCTTTTGGGTAGTCGAAGTGAAGGGCTACACCAAGTGGACCTTTCCGCTGGCCGTAATCGGCGCAAACTCGATTTTCATTTACTCCCTGGAAGAAATTCTACGCTCCTGGCTGAATCGCGCCATCGGAGTGTTTACTTTCCGGTTTGCCTTCCTGGGCGATTTCGCGCCCGTCGCCCAGTCCTGTTCGGTCCTGCTGGTGATGTGGTACCTGTGCTACTGGCTCTATCGGCGCAAGATCTTTTTCAAGCTCTGAAGCCGCGGGGGCGCTGACGCACACGCACCCGCAATCCTCCGGACGCGGGATTAATGAAGTTTAACATTAGACGTCTTTACACCGTTTTTGCAGAGTTGTATACTGCTCACAGACAAATGTAAACAGTTTTCTATTGGGGTCAACAAGTGTAGTCACGTGGCTGCCGCGCGTTGTATCGCGCTTTCCGACCGCTACCGCGGAAGAAATGGGAGTGTCGTATGAAAAAGTCTCGATTGGAGAGGCTGACACGCCTCTCGCTGCTGTTCGTGGTTTTCCTTCAGTTCTCTGCATGGAGGCCGCTCTCGGCCCAAACCGGTGCGGGAACCATTGAAGGAACTGTGAAGGATCAGACCGGGGCGATCATTCCTGGTGCGAAAGTGCGCGTGGTTCACGTCGCGACTTCCGAGGCGCGGGGAACCACGGCGAACGCGGTCGGCTTCTACACGTTTCCGCAGGTGCCCATCGGGAACTACCATGTTACGGTGCAGTCTCCCGGCATGGTGACCTGGCAGGGCGAGCTGCAAGTGATGACCGGCCAAGTGTCTACCGTAGACGCGGCCCTCACCGTTGGCAGCAGTTCCACGGAGGTGACCATCTCCGGCAGCGCCACTTCACTGGTGACGGACTCCAGCCCCACGGTAGGCGCGGTTCTGGAAAACGCCCGCATCCAGCAACTGCCCTTGAACGGACGCTCGTTGATCACCATGCTCGGCAGCACGGTGCCCGGAGCCGAGAGCGATCGGATCAACGGTCTGGTGGAATCGGCTTTCGAATTGGTGCAGGATGGCGCGCTGGTCAAAAACCTCGATACGGGTTCGCCCGAGGGGCTGCCCGGGCTCGACAGCGTGGATGAGTTTCGCGTGGAAACCAGCGTCTCCTCGGCGAAATTCGACCGGCCGTCGACCGCGATCATCAGCACCAAGAGCGGCAGCAATACGGTGCACGGATCGGTATTTGAGACTGCCCGCAACAGCGGCATTGGAGTGGCGCGGCGCCGGCAGGATACCTTTACCAAAGCGCCCCACCTAGTGCGCAACGAGTTCGGCGCCAGCGTGGGCGGACCCGTGTGGCTGCCGAAAATCTACAACGGCAAAAACAAGACCTTTTTCTTTGTAGCCTATGAAGGCCTTCGCACCAGGCAGGGAACTACCGCCCCCGCCGAGGTTTTCCCGGCCGCCTGGGAGCAGGGCAATTTCAGCGGCTTGACAAACAGCAGCGGCCAGGCCCTAACTCTCTATAACCCGTACTCGACCCAGAGCGCGGCCAATAACTGGGCGCGCACGCCCTTCCCCAACAACCAGATCCCGGTCTCGCTGGAAAGTCCGCTGGCCAAATACATTTACTCGGTCACGCCGCTGCCCACAATGGCGAATGTGAACCCCCTGGTGGCGAACAACTTCTTCGGCCTCGCCATCAACAGCGCCACCAACGACACGACCACGGCCCGTGTCGACCAATCCATCTCGGAACGCGACCGCATCTTCGGCCGCTTCTCGCGCACCGCCGGCTTCACGGCGCAGCCGCCGACTTCATCGGTCGGCCCGCCCACTACGGATTTGTCGACCAACCTGACCTACCGCAATACCTTCGCCGAAAGGGCGGCGGCCGGCTGGACACATACATTTTCGCCCACATTCTTCGGCGAGACCACTCTGTCGACCTCCTGGGAGAACTACAACATTTACACCGGGGATTACTTCAAGGACTGGTCGGACCAATTGGGGCTTCCGAACCCGCTGGCGGCGCAGGGCTTCCCGAACATTACCAGCACCGGCAGCAGTGTGACCTTTATTCAGGGCGATACGCGGCGCCAGAATAAAGCCCTGACCTACACCGTCGATCAGGGCTTCACCAAGGTTGTGGGGCACCATGAGTTGCAGTTCGGCGGCCGTTTCCGCTCCGACAATGCGAACGTCCTGCCCGACCAGCAATACCCCTCCGGCGCGTACGATTTCGCCAGCGGCGCCACGGGGCTGTACGATCCCACCTCTGGCTCCTCTTATTCCGCCAAGCCACAGACCGACTACTCCGGCGCCGACTTCTTCCTGGGCATCGCGAACTATTACCGCGTCCAGTTGAATCCCAAATCCTACCACTTGAGTACGCAGGAATATGCCGGCTATTTCCAGGATAACTGGAAGATTCGCCCCCGCCTGACGCTCAACCTGGGAATCCGTTACGAGTATAATCCGCCGTTGCGGGACAAGATTGGCCTGCTGCAAGGCTTCGACCTGAATAACATGGCGATCGTCGACCAGATCGGCCTGGACCAACTTTACCAGGCGCAGCGCACAACGCCGTCGGTGGTGAGCGACTTCACCAACATTGGAGTGAAGTTCGAGACCCCGAACCAAGCCGGCCAGTCCTCTGGTTTGATCAATCCCTACAAGGTGAATTTCGGGCCGCGCGCCGGCTTCGCCTGGAGGGCAACCGGCGACCGGCATCCGTTGGTCATCCGCGGCGGCTTGGGAATTTACGACTACTCGCCCCCGTTGCGGGACTTCGACGCCTCCACCCGCAGCAATCCGCCGTTCAACGCCACCTTCCAGCAATCGTTCACCAGTGCTTCGCAAAGCCCGGACGGGTTGCCGAACTACGCCCTGCGCTCCGTGCCATCGGTTGTCGCGGGCGTCAGCAGCAGCAACGTCGTCAACTTGAATGCGCCCGGCTTAATCACGCCCGGGAGCTTTACGGTGGTTTACTTCGATCCCAACTATCCGGACACGCGAGTGTCCGAATGGAACTTCTCCATGGAAAAGGAGCTGAAACTCAGCACCGTCGTGAGCGCCCGTTACGTCGGCAACCATGGATGGAATCTGAATCAGGACCACTATATGAACCAGGCGCCAAGCTCGTATATCTGGTATGTCACGACCGGACTGCCCCTGCCGACCGGAACTTATGCCAGCACCGCCACGCGCAACCTGAACCAGACCGTCTATGGCAATCTCGAGGAGTACGGCAAAACGGGCTGGTCCAATTCCAACTCTCTCGAGTTCCAGGTGGAACACCGCTATTCGAAGGGCGTCGCATTCCAGTTGTATTACACGCTGGATAACGCTTTCCGTGCCGGTGGCATGGGCTGGCACGATGACATCGTGCAGGATCCCAACGTGTTTCTGCCCGGCGCCGTTCCCACCGATTTTGACGCGCGCAACCGATTTCTCTATTATCAGCGCGACACGGCCATTCCCAAGCACCGCGTCCGCTGGAACTGGCTGGTGGACCTGCCGGTGGGGAGGGGCAAGAAGCTCGCCCAGAATGCCGGGCCTTGGATGAACCGATTGATCGGCGGCTGGCAGATTTCGGGTTTCGGAACCTGGCGCAGCAATTACTTCTCCCTGCCCACCACTAACTACGGAACGTTCGGCCCCGTGCAGGTGTATGGCCTCAAATACCCGGTCCAGGACTGCCGCAGCGGCAGTTGCATTCCGGGCTATCTCTACTGGAACGGATACATTCAGGCCAACCAGATCAACCAGACCAATGCCGCCGGCCAATGCATCGGCATCTGCGGGATACCCTCGAGCTACACACCGTCGAACCAGCCGATCATCCCCTGGCCCGCGAACCCAAGCACCAGCGATCCCAATTACGCCTACTACGGCACCAACACGGTCTACGTGCCGCTGAAGAACGGCACGGTTCAGCGCATCTCGATCAGCCCCAACCTGCACCCGTGGCAAAACCAATATGTCATGGGGCCGGGCACGTTCGGGATGGACGCCTCGCTGGTCAAGAACGTCGCCATCAAAGAGCACGTGATGTTCCGTTTGCAGGCGGATTTCTTCAGCGTGCTCAACAACCCGGGCCTCAATCAGCCGGGCAGCAACGGCATCATCAGCATGCAAACTTCGGCGAACGCCGCCCGCGTGATGCAACTGATCGGCCGTTTGACCTGGTAGAGAGTTAATCCGGCTCTCCGGACGATGCAACTCAACGGGCGATTCACCTGGTAAGGAGTTCTGATGCCGTTCACCCGACGCAGCTTTCTGGCGGCTTCCGCCGTGCCTTTGCTCCGGTCCGCTTCACCCGCGCCGGACAGCGCCCCGTCTTGGCCACGCTACGTGAGTCCCATGGCGCTGGACCTTCACATCCCCGAGAAGCACCCCTATCTGACCCTGACCCCGGCGCAGATCGAGCACGCCAAACAGCGCGCCGCCGCTTCGCCTTGGGCCAAACACCAAATGGACCGGATCTTTTCCGATGCTGACACCCTCGTCGCCAAGCCCTGGGGCCAACTGCCGCCGCAAGCCAACGTGCAGCACCGCAGCCTGGGCGGACACCTGTTCTCCGTGGGTATGGCCTACGCGTTCTCCGGCGACACGCGTTACGCCGAGTGGGTTCGCGAGGGCCTGCTGGCCTACGCAACCTTCTATTCCAGCCTGCCTTTGACCGAAGGCCGCTACCGCCTGTTCCACCACATGCTGTACGAGTCCCGTTGGGTGGGAACCGTGGTTCAGGCCTACGACATGGTGGCGAGCAGTGGCGTGTTCACCGCGGAGCAGGCCCGGCATGTCGAGGAAGACCTGTTGCGCCTCGGGACGAAGTGCGTGCAGATCGTGGACTTCGATCACGACCCGCGGCTCAAGGACCTGCACTTCCGCTGCTACAACTTCCAGGCCTGGCACATCGCAGCCGTGGGACTGGCCGGCCTGGCGCTGCGCGACCAGGACATGGTGGATTGGGCCGTCAATAGCCCCTACGGCTACCGGCACACCGTGGCGCGTGACGTGCGCGACGATGGCATGTTCTGGGAGCGCTCCGAAGGCTACCACACGTTCGTCATCGAAGGACTGCTCGGCTTCACCGAGGCCATTCGGAACTGCGGCGTGGACCTGTACAACGTCAGCGTGCCCACCGATCGCATGAAAGACGAGGACGAGAACTACCTCACCGACACGAGCGACCGGCCCAAATCCCTGCGCATGATGTTCGAGCCGCTGTTCTATATGACCTTTCCCGACCTCAGCTACCCGGTGCTGGGCGACGCCGGCCCCGGCCCGTTGCGAGCCAGCGCAACGTTCCTGGTCGGGTCGAATCGCTATCGCGACCCGCGTATCGACTGGCTGGTGAACCGCGACCGTCCCGATACTCGCTCTACCGCCGGGGCGCCCTCCGAGCCGGAGCGCGGTTCCCGTTCCGGCGCCGACTGGCATTGGCTGGTCTACGATCCGCCCGCCAATGCGCCCTCCGTCTTTCCCATTCAGGAAGGCCGTTTCGCCAACACCGGCGAGCATCGCAACGGTTGCACCCTGTTTCCCGCCACCGGTCTGGCCATCCTGCGACAGGCCACGGGCAACTACACCACCCAGCCCGACAGCACCGCCGTTTCGCTCAGCTACGGGCCGCACGGCGGCGGCCACGGGCATTCCAACGCCCTGGATCTAGTGCTGTACGCGCACGGCCGGCAGTGGATTCCAGCCTTCGGCAGCATGCCGTACGAGACCCACTGGAAGGTCGAGTGGACCGCGCAGACCATCAGCAACAATACCGTGGTGGTGGACGGGATCTCGCAACAACCGACCGGCACGCGCCAGACGCAGTGGCCGCAGGACCGGGCCACGGCTCGCGTCTGCGGCGCGCTGGAGCGCTTCGACGCCCAATCGAAATCGGTGAGCGCTCACTGCGACAACACCTACCAGGACATCCGTCTGCGCCGCGCTCTCCGGCTGCTACAGCATGTGGTGGTGGATGCCTTCGCGGTCACCGATACCAAGGGTGCGCAGCATCAGTACGACTATGTGTTGCACATCGATGGACAGTTCGAAAACAGTTCCGCGCCGTTGGAACCCCGTTCCGGCAAGCTGGGCGAGGCCTGTGGTTACCAACTGGTGGACCAGAAGCACCGCGCCACGGCCAAAGGTCCCTTTACCCTGACGTTCTCTAACAACGGGAAACAACTGCGTGTGTGGGTGCCAGGAGACGATGCGACCGAAGTCATCGTCGCCGACGGTCTCACCAGCTCTCCGGATCGGAAGATGACCATGCTGATCCTGCGCCGCAAGGGTGCCGATACGCGTTTCCTGACGGTGCTCGAACCGGTGAACCCCGGCGATGTTGTCCGTGCCGTGCGCACAGAGAAGTCGGAGCTGGTGATCGAATCGGCGAGTGGCACGCGGCGCGTGCCACTCGCATAGGGAACTCAGACGTCGCCAAAGATGTCGTCGAGCGCCACTTCAAGGCCCGGAAAGGCCTCGGAAACCAGCGTGTCGTGCCCGGTAACCACCGTGTTCCGAAAGGCATCACGGTATAGGTGGACGCGCCGAGTCTTGAGATACCAGACCCATACTTCGCGGGCGCCATTCTCGAAGTACTTGGCGATCTTGTTATCCACGGACTCCGCCGTGTTGCCCCTTGAGATCACCTCGACAGCCAGCGCCGGCGCCCCTTCCAGATAGCCGTCAGGGTCGCTGCGGCGGACCTGCTCGTTGAGCACGATGCTCGCATCCGGTTGGACCCAGTGGCGCATTGCGAGATAGAACCCAGCCTCCACATACGCCGTCCCAAGGTCGCGGCCGGCAAGATAACGGCGGAGGACGTCGGCGATTCGGTGCTGGATTATCAGGTGTTTCTGTTTGGCAGGCGGCAATTCAATCAACTCCCCGTCGAGCAGTTCCCGCTTTCCCGGAGCGTCGGGCAGCTCTTCGAACTCCGCGAAGGTCATCGGTTTCGTGATCGTGCCCATGGCTTTCATCATACTCCAGACTTGCGGATCGTCAGCGCGGCTTACACCTTTTCAGGCACCACGAACCCCGCGCGGTAGGCCGGGCGCGTGAACATCTTGTCGGCCTCCGGGTCTCCCTTGCACGTCAGCGTGGCCGCATCGAATTGTAGGGTGCGGCCCAGCCGGTACGAGATGTTCGCCAGGTGAATCAGCACCACGCTCGGCACGCCCTCTTCCATGGGAGCGTTCAGGTCCGAGTACTTGCGGCTGCGCACGGCCTGGACGAAGTTGGCCCAGTTGTCGCCCTGGCGCTCGCCGCTGGGCGCCGGTCCGGGCTGATGCTCCTTGCCGAGAACGATCTTGAACCCCGGCCGCGCCGTGCTGAGATAGCCTTTGGATCCATACACAATGTTGCCCACGCCCGCGTTGGATCCGCTGGTCTGGTCGTCGCCAATCCCTGCCTCTCCGTTGGTCATCCAATGGCGCACTTCGAACTCGAGCATTTTCTTCTTGCCGCCCTCGTCGAACTCAAAGCTCGCGGTCAGGGTGTTGGGCGTCTCCTGATCGTCATCGAACATGAAATGGCCGCCGATGGCGCTGACCTTGCTCGGATACTTCACGCCGAGCAGCCAGCGCGCCGCGTCAATCTGGTGAACGCCCTGGTTGCCGATGTCGCCGTTGCCATACTCCCAGAACCAGTGGAAGTTGTAGTGGAAGCGGTTCCTGGTGAATTCGCGTTTCGGCGCGGGGCCCAGCCACAGGTCGTAATGCACGCCCGCGGGCACGGGCTCTACCGGGGTGCGCCCGATGGTGTTCCGCCACTTGTAGCAAAGCCCGCGCGAGAGGTACGGGTCGCCGATCACGCCCTCCCGGACCAGCTTCACCGCTTCCTGCATCGTCCCCGAGGATCGCCCATTGGTTCCGTGCTGCACCATGCGGTTGTATTTCTTGGCCGCGGCCAACAGTTGCTTGGCCTCGAAGATGTTATAGGCGCACGGCTTCTCCACGTATACATCTTTCCCGGCTTGGCAGCCCCAGATGGCTTGCAGTGCGTGGTTGTGGTTCGGGCTGGCGATCGAGATGGCATCGATGGATTTGTCCTCCAGCAGCTTGCGCAGGTCGGTGAACCCCGCCGGCCGCTTCTTGGTCAGTTGCTCAGCGTCCTTCAGACGCTGCTCCAGCACCGATTCGTCCACATCGCAGATTGCCGCGATCTCCACGTTGGGCATCTTGGCGTACGCTTTGATGTGGTTTTGGCCCTGGCTCTTCACACCGACGCAGGCCACCCGCACGGTATCGTTGGGACTGGCCAGCGCGCTTGCACTCACAGAGGCGGCAGCCGCCGCCGAGGTCATCAGAAAATGCCTTCGTTCCATCAGCCCATGTTAGCGCCGGTTTAAAAGAGGCTCTCCCGCACTTTTGATGGTGCCTCAGGGCGACCGAGAGGGGCGTACTTCCAGGCCGGCGTGGAACGGCAGGACCCGTCTGCGGAGAAGAAGGAAACC
>JBEKDV010000061.1:0-9430 GCA_050014175.1 Candidatus Solibacter sp.
GCTTGATCTATGGCACCTATCTGGGTGGCCCGACCAATGACAAAGCAACAGCCATAGCGGTGGATTCCGCCGGTAACCTCTACGTGACGGGCTCAACGGGAGGTTCTTTTCCCACCACGCCCAGCGCTGCGATTCCGGCAAGCACTTCGAGTACTTTTTTCGCCGCGAAGCTGAGTGCGGATGGCAGCCGGTTCCTGTATTCCACATATCTGCCGGATTCGATGAGCCAGGCGTGGGCGATTACAGCCGACGTCCAAGGCAACGCCTACGTCGCGGGGAACACCAAAGACGGCCATGCCTACATTACGAAACTGAGCCCAGACGGCTCTGCCTTCCTTTACACTAAGTTGCTCTCGGGCTCGGGACAGGAAGTTGCCTCTGCCGTCGCGGTCGACGCGGCCGGCAACCTTGTGGCCGCGGGCGAAACCAGTTCCACGGACTTTCCCATTACAAGCAGTGCGCTGCAAAAAACGCTAGCCGGCGCACAAAACGCCTTTGTCGCCAAGTTGGACGCTGCCGGTAATATCGTCTATTCGACTTATTTGGGCGGCTCCGGTAAGGAGAGCTGCAACGCCGTACGGATCGACTCCGCGGGCAAGATCTACGTGGCGGGCTTAACCACTTCGCCGGACTTTCCCGCCACAACGGGAACTTTTCAGCCTACTCCCGTGGTGCCGCTGTGGAGCCAGGGAGACGGGCCATCGAGCCAATTCTTCTCCGGCTTCATCGCGAAACTTTCGGCGGGCGGCAGTTCGCCGGATTACGCAAGCTACGTGATGAGCAAAGATGGTGTCACCTCACTAGCCGTGAATGCCAGCGGCGAGGCTTACCTGGCCGGAACCACGCTAGCCGGTTTTCCAGTGACGGCTTCGGCGCCGCAACCTTGCTATGGCGGAGAGGACGATGTTTTTGTGGCGCATCTCGATTCGCGGGGCGGCTTGCTGGATGCGACCTACTTTGGCGGCAGCCAGAACGACACTCCCCTGGGTCTGGCTTTGGCTGGTGACGGTTCGATCCTGTTGGCGGCCGGAATCGGCGGGGAACCCGTTCTCGCGCAGCTTCGCTTTGGTGGCCCGGGCTGAAACGCTCCCGTGTGCATGACGCCGGACGTGGTCAACGCCGCGACCGTTCTCAGTAACGGAGTGGCCCCAGGCGAATTCGTCAGCGTCACGGGTTTCGGAATCGGACCGGAGAACGGAGCGGTGTATCAGCCGGGCCCGCAGGGACAGGCTCCTCTGGCCCTTGGTGGCGTGCGGGTGTTGTTCGACGGTAACCCAGCACCCGTGATCTATGCTCAGTCGCGACAGGTGAACGCGTTGGTCCCATTCGAAATCGGCGGGAGCACGACTGCAGTCAGCCTGGTATACAACGGCGTCACGTTCGGTCCGGTCAGCATGCCGGTGCACCCGGCCGACCCAGCGATCTTCCGTCTGCACCCCGGCGCTTCCACACAAGCGGCGGCCCTTAATCAGGACGGCACGATGAACGGGCCGTCAAACCCTGCAAGCCCCGGCTCGGTGGTGGCGATTTTCGGTACCGGGTTCGGCTCTACCAGCCCTCCGTGCGCCACCGGTGGACTAAACGCGCCAGCGGCGGTCAATCTGGCTCTCGGCCCGGTCACAGTCAATAACGGAGCCGCTGGGGTGCAGTATGCCGGCGGAGCGCCGACGTTACTTTGCGGGGTAGTGCAGATCGACCTGGCGGTTCCGATGCAGGCGCCGCCCGGACCATTCCTCCTGAGTATCCGAACCGGGACGGCCGTGAGCGCCATCGGGGCCACGATTACCGTGAAATAGAGAGCCAACCGGGAAGGATGGATCATCAATCGGCAAGCGCCCGGTAAAGCGTCGAGCGGCTCACGTTCGAACGCAAGCCTGACGTACGTTATTGCACATTTGCGCAGATTCGAGGAATCGAATACTCTAATATCATGCCCCATCAACTTCGGGCGTATAAGGCCAGCGTCTTTCAGGCTCTAGCGCATCCCACGCGCATTGCCATCGTCGAGATCCTGCGGGAGGGAGAGCTTTCCTCCGGCGCCATGCAGGCCAAGCTAGGGATCGAGCAGGCCAACCTCTCACAGCATCTGACCATCTTGCGCAGCCGGCAGATTGTAGTCAACCGCAAGGGAGGCAACCAGGTTTTTTATTCCCTGGCGAATCCGGTATTGGGCGAAGTGCTCGACATCATGCGCCATTATTGCCAGACTAATCTCAACCAGGCTATTCAGATGATGGGTGAGATGAATCGTGAGGCGCAGGATTGATGGGATCGCCGAATGCGTTCCTGGTGGCCGCATTGCTCTGCTTCCTGGCCGGCGCCGTCGCGGGGCTGGCCACGTGGAAGCGCCCGGCTGCCGCGCGGGTGGGGGCATTCGGATTTGCGGTGCTGGGCAGCGTGCTGCTGGTGGTTGCCGCCTGTCGCGCGCTGGCCTTGCCCGCCGGCGCCACATGGAATCTGCCGCTGGTCACGCTCTTCCCCTGCACCGTGCGGCTCGATCCGCTTTCGGCCTGGTTTACGCTCACGCTGGGGCTATTGGCGCTGGCGGTATCGGTGTACTCGTTCGGGTATCTGCGTCCCATGGAGCGCACCCGCAATCTGGGAGCGCTGGGCTTTTTCTACAACGTCCTGCTGCTTGGGCTGGCTCTGGTGTTCACGGCGGCCAACGCGTTCTTCTTCCTGTCCGCCTGGGAAGTGATGGCGGTCTCGGCCTTCTGCCTGGTGGTCTTCGAGCACGAGAAGGCGGAGACGCGCCGCGCGGCCATCGTGTACCTCATCATGTCGCACGCGGGAACGGTCATGATATTGGCCGCTTTCCTGCTGCTGGGGGCGTTCGCCGGCAGCATGGATTTTGCGCGCTTCCACGTGCTGGCATCGCAGCTTCCGGCGGCGGAGCAGGGCGCGGTGTTTTTGCTGTTTTTCGCCGGGTTCGGGGTGAAGGCGGGCATCGTGCCGCTGCACATCTGGCTGCCGGACGCCCACCCGGTGGCCCCCAGCAACGTTTCGGCGCTGATGTCGGGCATCGTGATCAAGTGCGGCGTCTACGGGATGGCCCGCGTCTTTTTCGACTTCTATGGCGCGCCGCCCTTGTGGACCGGAACGGTGGTGCTGGCGGTGGGGGTGGTGACGGCGCTGGTGGGCGTTCTCTACGCGTTGCAGGAGCACGATCTCAAGCGCCTGCTGGCCTACCACAGCATCGAAAACATCGGCATCATTGTGATGGGCTTCGGCGCGGCGCTGATGTTCCGCGCGCTGGGACATGCCAACCTGGCGGCCATCGCCATCGTCGGCGCTTTGTACCACACGTTGAACCACGCCATTTTCAAGGGTCTGCTGTTTCTGGCCGGAGGCAGCGTGGTGCAGAGCGTGGGCACGCGGAACATGGAAGAGATGGGCGGCCTGGTGCGCCGCATGCCGGGGACGGCGCTGTTTTTCCTGATCGGCGCCATCGCCATCTCGGGGCTGCCGCCGTTGAACGGCTTCGTCAGCGAGTGGCTCACGTACCAGGCGCTGCTGGCGGGCTTTGGCACCACGCACAGCCTGACACGCCTGATGTTTCCGATTGCGGGGGCGCTGTTGGCCTTGACCGCCGCGTTGGCCGCAGCGTGTTTTGTGAAAGCCTTCGGCATTCCGTTTCTGGCGTTGCCGCGCAGCGAGGCGGCAGCCACGGCGGAGGAAGCCGAGCCGGCCATGCAGTACGCCATGGCGTTCCTGGCGGCGGCGTGCTTCGTGCTGGGGCTGGGCGCCACCTGGATTCTGCCGGTGTTCGACCCCATCACGCAGCAGGCCTTGGGCGTGCCGGTGAGCCCATCGCTGGTGGCCCACGGGATTGCCTTGCAGGCGGGCACGCCGCAGAGCGGCACCGTCTCTCCGGCGGGGATCGCGCTGGTGTTAGTGGCGCTGGGCGGCACGGCGGCATACCTGGTCACGCGCCGCCTGCGCCACGCGCGCGTGGTCACCGGGCCGGCCTGGGATTGCGGTCTCCCCGGCCTGACCTCGGACAACGAATACACGGCCACCGCCTTTTCCAAGCCGCTGCGGTTGATCTTCAGCGCCTTCTACCGGCCACGCCGCGAAATCCGCCCGGAATACGAAGTCTCGCCTTACTACCCCAACGCCATCCGCTTTGAGAGCGGGATCGAGGCCACGTTCGAGAAGCGCTTATACGACCCGCTGAAAGACTGGGTCTTTGGGCTCTCGCGCCGGATGCGCGCCATACAGGCCGGCAGCATACACGCCTACCTGGCGTACATCTTCGTCACGCTGATCCTGCTGCTGCTCTTCGGGGTGCGCCAATGATCGCCGTGTTTTTTACGGCCGTTTTGCAGTTGCTGCTGTTATTGACGGTGGCTCCGCTGGTGAGCGGGCTGATCAAGACGCTCAAGGCGCGCCTGCAGATTCGCCGCGGGCCGGGCATCCTGCAGCCTTACCGGGACCTGCACAAGCTGTTTCGGAAAGGCATGGTCCTGCCGGACACCGCTTCCTGGATCTTCGCCGCCACGCCCTACGTGGTGTTCGCCGCCACCGCCATCGCGGGCCTGATGATCCCCATGATTTCGGCCAAGGCGCCACTGGGTTTGTTCGGCGGCGTGCTGGCCGTGGTCTACCTGCTTGGCCTCGGCCGCTTCTTTCTGGCGCTCGCCGGGTTGGATACCGGCAGTTCTTTCGGAGGATTGGGCAGCAGCCGGGAAATGACCATCGCGGCGCTGGCCGAACCGGCCATGATGCTGGCGGTGTTCACGGTGGCCATCGGCGCCAATTCCACCAGCCTCTCGGAAATCGCCAAAGTGGCTACTTCGACCACCTGGCATTTCCTGGCGCCGGCGCAGATGCTGGCCTTCGCCGCGCTGTTTCTGGTGCTCATCGCCGAGACCGGCCGGATTCCGGTGGACAACCCCGCCACGCATCTGGAACTGACCATGATCCACGAGGCCATGATTCTGGAGTACTCCGGACCGTACCTGGGCCTCATCGAGTGGGGCGCGTCCATCAAACAACTGCTGCTGATGACGCTACTTATCAACGCGTTTCTGCCCTTCGGACTGCACTCGAAATGGTCGCTGGGCGGGTTGCTGATCAGCCTGGTGTACCTGTTGTTGAAGCTGCTGGTGCTGGCGGCTTCCATCGTGCTGGTGGAGACCACCAACGCCAAGATGCGCTTCTTCCGCGTTCCCGACCTGCTGGCCATGGCATTCACCCTGGCGGCGCTTGGCCTGATATCGACGTTCCTGTTTTGAGATGGCGATGCACACCCTACAAGATCCCCAATTCGGCGACAAGATGGTGACCCTGATGGCGGCGATGGTGCTGGTGCTGCAGATCGCCATGGTGGCGCAGCGCTGGATCGTGACCAACATACGGCTCTTCGCGGCGCAATCCTTTTTGCTGGCCGCGATCGCCGGCACCATCGCGTACTTCAATCACGCACCGCACATCTACGCGGCCGCGGTGGCCACCTTGCTGGCCAAGGGCATCCTGGTTCCGCTGGTGTTGGAACGCCTGGTGGCGCGGATCGAGATTCGCCAGGAGATCGAGCCTATCCTCAACATGCCGCTCTCTATCGTCATCTCGGGCGGCCTGACGCTGGTGGGCTACGTGCTCGCCGAACCGTTTTATCGTCCGGAAGAAGCGCCGGGCGCATCCACCCTGGGCCACAACGCTCTGGCCGTGGCGATCTCGCTTTTCCTGATCGGCTTCTACATGATGATCAACCGGCGCAAGGCCCTGACCCAGGTGCTGGCCCTGTTGTGCCTGGAAAACGGGCTCTTCCTGGCCGCCATCTCCCTGACTTACGGAATGCCGCTGATTGTCGAACTGGGCGTCCTGTTCGACGTTCTGGTGGCGGTGATGGTGCTGGGGATTCTGGTTTATCGCATTCGGGAAAGCTTCGAATCGATGGATGTGAGCCGCATGCGGAGGCTGCGCGGATGACGCTGGCTCTACTTTTGGCGATTCCGCTGGCGGCATGCGCGGTGTCGGCCGTGGCGCGCGGGCGGGCAGCGTTGGAAGCCGTCAACGTCACCGCCTTCGCGCTCACGTTTCTGCTGGCGCTGGCGGTGGCGGCTGAAGTGCTGCGCTCTGGCGCCATCTCCCTGTGGAACGGTTTCCTTTACGCCGATGCGCTGAGCGCGCTGGTGATTCTGCTGAACGCGTCGGTGGCGCTGGTGTGCTCGGTTTATGCCGTGGGCTACCTGCGCGAAGACGAGCGCGCGGGTGCGCTCGATGGCGAGGAAGGCAGCCATGGCGCGGCGGCCAAACTGCGCATGTATTACAGCCTGACGCCGCTATTGGTGTTTTCCCTGCTGCTGGTGGCGCTGGCCAATAACCTCGGCGTGATGTGGGCGGCGATTGAACTGACCACGCTCGCCAGCGTCTTCCTGGTCACCTTTTACGGCAATGTGACCTCGCTGGAAGCGGCCTGGAAATACGCCATGATCGGCGGCGTAGGACTCTCCATGGCGCTGTTCGGCACGGTCCTGACTTACTATGCGGGGCACAAGCTGCCTGGTTCCGACGGCCTGGCCGGGTTGAACTGGTCCAACCTGGTGCAGCAGGCGGGGCAACTGGATAAGACCAGCATGCGGATGGCATTCATTCTGGTGCTGCTGGGGTATGGCACCAAGGCGGGTCTGGCGCCCATGCACACCTGGAAACCGGACGCGTACAGCGAAGCGCCGGTGCCCTCGGCCGCCATTCTGGCCGCCGCCATGTTGAACTGCGCGATCTACGGGCTGGTGCGGTTCTACGTGCTGACCAGCCGGTGCCTGGGCGCGGAGTATCCGGGCAACCTGCTGCTGCTGCTGGGTCTTTTTTCCATGGGGATCGCGGTGCCGTTCGTGCTGGTGCAGAAGAATTTCCGGCGCATGCTGGCGTATTCCACCATCGATCAGGCGGGCATGATGGTTACGGCTCTGGGCATCGGCGGGAAACTGGCCGCGTTTGCGCTGATGCTGCACATGACGTTTCACACGGTGGCCAAGAGCCTGCTGTTCCTTTCGGCCGGCAACGTTTATCAATGCTTCAAGACGGACCTTTTCCAGAAGATCAAGGGCGGGGTGCTGCGCGTGCTGCCGCTGACTGGCGCGGCCTTCTGCCTGGGCACCATGGCGGTGGTCGGGATGCCGCCGTTCAGCCTTTTTCAGAGCGAGTTTTTGATGATTCGCGCGGCTTTCGGGACGGCGCACTTCCTGGTGGGAGCGCTGTTCATCCTGTTCGGACTGGGTGTGTTCACGGGGGTGACGCTGCATGTCAGCGGGATGCTGCTGGGGCCGGCCGAGGAGCCCCGCGGCTCGTGGCAGCCGTGGCGGCATACGCCGATTGCGGCTCTGGCAATTCTGCTGATTGCGATTGGTTTCTGGCTGCCCGCGCCGCTGCTGGAGCTGGTGCGGCGCGCGGCGGCGGTGGTGAGTGGGTGACTAGTGAAAACGCGCCCGCAAGCGGGCGTGGCAGGCGCCTGCCCCACCAAGGCATGCGCCGCGGTTTCGCCTGGCAGCGGTAGGTTGGAGTAACGATGGACCTGTTTGACGAGTTACGCGAGAAATTCCCGGACTTAGTAAGTCCGTCGCCGGGAGCGGTGCAGTCGGCCCACAACCAGGTATGCATCGCTCTCCGCCGCCCGGACGTGCGCCAGGTCGCCGGGTACCTGATCTCGGCATATGAGTCGCGCCTGGTGGCGGTGTTCGCCGAGGATCGCGTGGCCGCCGAGGGCGTCTTCTATAATTACTACGTCTTCGAACAACCGGGAGAGCCCTGCTATGTGATCTTGCAGGCGCCTATCCCAGCGGACGAGCCGCGATTCCCTTCGCTCGCCGCCGGGTTGCCCGCGGTGAACTGGCAGGAACGCGAGATCCAGGACTGGTTCGGCCTGGAAGCCACCGGTCATCCCAATCCGCGGCGCGTGGCGCTGCACGATAACTGGCCCGACGTGCATCCGTTGCGGAAGAGTTTTCCGCTGCGCCAGGTGCTGCCGGCCTTCGAAGGCGAGCGTCACGTGTATCGCCCCACCCTGGGCGAGGGAGTTTTTCAGATTCCCGTCGGCCCCGTGCATGCGGGCATCATCGAGCCCGGCCATTTCAATTTCGCGGTGGCGGGCGAGCCGATTCTGTACCTGCAACTGCGCATGTTCTACACCCACAAGGGCACGGAGAAGCTGTTCGAGGACATGCCCATTCACAAGTGCGTATTCCTGGCGGAGAGCATCTCGGGCGATTCCGCCTTCTCGCATGGAACCGCGTTCTGCCAGGCCATCGAGAACGCGTCGGACACCGAAGTTCCGCCGCGCGCCCGCGTGGTGCGCACCATCCTGCTGGAACTGGAGCGCGTGGCGAACCACATCGGCGACATCGGGGCCATCGCCACCGACGTGGGCTTCGCGGTTGCCAACGCGCATGCCGGCCGCCTGCGCGAACTGGTGGTGCGCCTGAACGAAGGCTTGACCGGGAGCCGCTGGCTGCGCGGCATGGTGTGCGTGGGCGGGGTGCGCCGCCTGTGGTCGCTGGCGCACCGGGATCTCTTGCGCGATACGGTCATCCACGTGGAGCGCGAATTCGACTCGCTGGTTGCCCTGGTGCAATCCTCCGATTCCACCCGCGACCGTCTGGAGCGCACCGGCATACTGCGTCCGGAAACGGCCAAGGTACTGGGCATCGTGGGCGTGGCCGGCCGGGCTTCCGGCGTGGATCTGGATGTCCGCCGCGACCACCCTTACGCCGCCTACGAACGGTACCCGTTCCGCGTGCCGGTGTACCAGGCGGGAGACGTGCTGCACCGCATGCTGGTGCGGGTGGACGAAGTGAAGCAGTCGTTCGCCATTCTGCGCGCGGCCGCCGACGATCTGCCGGAAGGCCCCCACTGCGCTGTGGCGCGACCCGTGCCGCCCGGCCGGTGCGCGCTCAGCGCGGTGGAAGGGTGGCGCGGCGAGATATTGCACTGGGTGCGCACGGCGGAAGGCAATCGCCTGGAGCGCTGTAAGATCAAGGACCCGTCGGTGAATAACTGGGCCGCCATCGTGGAGGCGGTGCAGGGTAACATCATCGCGGATTTCCCGGTAATCAACAAGAGTTTCAACTTATCTTATTCGGGCACGGACCGCTGAACCATGTTCAAGATACTGCAAAAGACGCTGACCACCGGCATCGCCACGGTCGCCTACCCGGATGTGCCGGCGGTGGTCTCCGGGCAATTTCGCGGCCGGCCGGAATTCGATTTTGCATCGTGGCGCGACGCCCGCCCGGCGGCGGAGGTGTGTCCCACGGGAGCCATCGTGGTGAATGATAGCGGCACGGGCCATCGCCGCGTGACGGTCGATTACGGCCTCTGCATCTTCTGCGGGCAGTGCGCCGACGTGTCGCCGGATGGCGCGGTGCACGTGACCACGGAGTTCGCTCTGGCCACGCACCATCGCGCCGGCCTGTTGCTGGTGGCGGACTAC
>JBEKDV010000061.1:9449-37511 GCA_050014175.1 Candidatus Solibacter sp.
TTGCCGACTATCACGCGTTGGTCACGGCGGAAGGTGTGGGCGCCAGAGTCAGCGAGGCGATCCACGAGACGCTGGGACGGTCGCTCGCCATCCGCCAGGTGGACGCGGGGTCGTGCAACGGGTGCGAAGTGGAGATTGTGGCGCTCAACAATCCGATACACGATATCGAACGCTTCGGGATTCATTTCGTGGCCTCTCCGCGGCATGCGGACATGTTATTGGTCACCGGGCCGGTAACTCGCAACATGGAGCTGGCATTACAGAAGACTTATGCGGCGACGCCGGACCCGAAGGTGATTGTGGCGGTGGGGGCGTGCGGCATCAGCGGCGGCATTTTCGGGACGAATTACGCGTCGCGCGGCGGCGTGGATGGCACTATTCCGGTGGATGTGTACATCCCCGGATGCCCGCCGCGGCCGGAAGCGCTGCTCTACGGGATTCTGCTGGCGGTGGGGAGGCTGGCGGAGAAAGCGGGGTAGGGGGAGGGGCGGGGGGTCGAGCGGGATATGGCTGCAGTTCCAGGAAACCGGCTGGAGTCTCTGGGCGGCGACAGGAAGGGTCAATATAGTATCCGGATCAACGATCAATGGCGGATCTGCTTCATCTGGCGCAAGGGCGCGGCGGAAAGCGTCGAGATCGTCGATTATCACTAGCGAGGTGAATACGAAAATGGCGAACAAGGATCGGCTTCCACCCATTCATCCGGGAGAAATCCTCCGCGAGGAGTTCCTGTCTCCCCTCGGCATGTCGGCGCACCAGTTGGCTTTGGCGCTGCGGGTACCGGCGACGCGTATCAACGACATCGTCAACGGGAAGCGCGGTGTCACGGCGGACACGGCACTACGCCTGTCGCGGTATTTCGGCACGACCTCGCGATTCTGGATGAATATGCAGGCATCCTGGGAACTGGAAGTGGCGGAGGATGAACTGGGTAATGCGGTAAGGCGTGACGTGCCGCCCCGGACCGCGTGAATGCTGGGAGTGAAGAAGAATGCCCCCACGAATGGGGGCATGGCAGCCTAAAAGGCTACGCTACACTGATAGTTTGTATAATCCGTGCTGGAGGTCCGTTTTTCAATGATGAATTCGATTTCGCGTCGGGAACTGATGCGCAGGGGAGGCGCGGCTGCCGCCACCACATTTACGATCGTGGCACCGCAGGCGGTGCGCGGGTCGCAGGCCAATTCGAAGATTTCGGTGGGGCTGATCGGGTGCGGGGGACGCGGGTCTTACGACGCGGGCATCGTCAACGCGGACCCGCGGGCGCGCATCACGGCGTTGTGCGACCTGTTCCCGGACCGCGTGGAAAGCGCCACCAAGAGCATCAAGGCGGAGAATCCCGCGGTGTATACGGATTTCGAGAAGCTGCTGGCGAGCGACGTGGACGCGGTGGTGATCGCCACCCCGCCCTTCGAGCATCCGCGCATGCTGGTGGCGGCGGTGGAGGCGCGCAAGCATATTTATTGCGAGAAGCCCATGGGGGTGGACCTGGCGGGCGCGAAGACGATGATCGCGGCGTCGAAGAAGCAGGATCCGAAGAAGGACTTGGCGACCGGCTTCCAGCAGCGCTACGGCCCGGTTTACCTGGAGGCCTACAAGCGCATTCAGGCGGGGCAGATCGGGGACATCGTGAACGCGCGGGCGTTCTGGATCGCCAACGACCCGTACGTACGGAAGCCGTATCCCGATCCCAAAATCGAGAAGCTGCGCAATTGGTTCTGCTACAAAGACTATTCCGGCGATTTCGTGGTGGAGCAGGATTGCCACAATTTCGACGATCTGCACTGGTTCCTGAATGCGCGGCCCATCCGCGCCGTGGGCATGAGCGGGCGCAAGGTGCGGACCACGATGGAGATCATGGACCACCTGAGCGTGGTCATGGAATTCCCTAACGGGATTCACGTGAACTACGAGGCCAACCAGATTTCGCCGCAGTGGTTCAGAAAGGTGGGTGAGGAATACACCGGGACCAAGGGCGTGATGGAGACGTCGCGGGTCAGGATGGTGCATCAGAAGAGCGCCAAGGATTTCGAGACCATTGCTTCGCCGCGCGATATCACCTATGACGGAATTGAAGCTTTCCTGATGCGCATCGAGACGGGGAAGGTGGAGAACGTGGGCTACCGGTCGGCGATCAGCACGCTGTTCGGGATTCTGGCGCGCACGGCGATGTACCGGCAGGGCGAAGCGGTGTGGAAGACGGAATTCGGGGACGTGTAGTGATCGGCCGCGCGGCGTTCGTGTGTGCGTTGTGCGTGGGGATTGCGGGCGGAGCGGAGCCCAACCAGTTGACGGCCGGGGAACGCGCCGCCGGGTGGCGGCTCCTCTTCGACGGCAAGACCACGGACGGCTGGCTGGAGATCACGGGGAAGCCGTTCCCGAAATGCTGGACCATCGAGAACGGGTGTCTGAAGGCGAGCGCGCACAAGGAGGGGGTCCAGGATATTCGCACCGTGGGCACGTTCCGCGAGTTCGAACTGGAGTTCGACTGGATGCTGAAGGCGGACGGGAACTCGGGCGTGAAGTACCTGGTGCAGAAGGTGGACGAGTGGGTGAATCAGTACGGGCGCCAGGCGCGGGCGCGCGGGTTGGAATACCAGTTGGCGGGCGACCACGAGCCGGACGCGGCGTCGTCTCCCTCGCGCGTGGCGGGGGCGCTGTATTCGGTGATTGCCCCGGCGCCGAAAGTGGAGCCGAAGATCGGGGAGTTCAATCATTCGCGCATCGTGGTGCGGGGCGGGGTGGTGGAGCACTGGATGAACGGCACGCGGGTGGTGCGCTTTGAGATTGCGGCGCCGGAGGTGCAGAAGCAACTGCGGGCACTGCGCAAGGATGACGGCGAGATTCGACTGGAAGGGCCGATCAGCTTGCAGAATCACTCCTCGGAGACGTGGTTCCGGAATATAAAAGTGCGGGTGAAGTGAGTTGGCAGGCGGAAGCGCCTGCCCTACCTCAGGCCTTGACGACGGTTGCCTTTTTCAGGAAGTCCGGGTCGAATTCCAGGCCCAGGCCGTGGCCGGTGGGGAGCGGGATGACGCCGTTCTTGATTTCGAAATTGGGCGTGTACCAGGATTCCTTCCGGGCGGCGGAGCGGTGGACGTACTCCATCCAGGGGCCGATGTTGGGGGTGGTGGCGGCGAATTGCAGGATGTTCACGCTGGCGGCGCCGGTCTGGGTGTTGTGCGGGCAGATCCACATGTTGGCTTTGCGCGCCATGCGGGCCACGCGGGCGGCGCGGATGAAGCCGCCGTTGTAATTGAGATCGGGCTGCACCACGCTCATGACTTTGTTTTCGATCATCCACTGGAAGAGCCAGAGGCTGGAATCCTGCTCGCCGAAAGCCACCTTCATCTGGAGCGCGTCGGCCACCTTTTTGGTCTCGCTCAATTCCTCCCAGGGGCAAGGTTCTTCGAACCAGGTGTACTTCATGTCCTGGAGGCGTTTGCCGATCTCGATGCCCTTGGCGGCGCTGTAGCTGCCGTTGGCGTCGGCCATCAGGGCGACCTTGCCGGCGAGTTGCTTGGCGGCGAGCTCGAAGATTTTGTCGGTGCGTCCGGGGTAGGTGTCGCGGTTGGCGCTCATGCGCCCGCCGATCTTGAATTTGACGGCTTTGGCGCCGGTTTCGGCGACGCCTTGGACGTAGACATCGACTTCCTCCTCGGCGGTGGTGTCGCGGCCGGAGCCGGAGAGGTAGACCGGGATTTCCTTGCGGAGGATGCCGCCCATGAGCTCGCCGGCGGGCTTGCGCGCGGTGCGTCCGAGCAGGTCGAAGAGGCTCTGTTCGACGTAGGCCACGGGGCACCAGAAGGCCTGGCCGGAGAGCTTGTAGTTGGCGATGTAGACGTCGTCGACCAGGGTTTCGAGATCGCGGGCGTCCTTGCCGAGGAAGGATGGAATGACGCGGCGGTGGAGGATGGGGATGAAATCCTCCATATCCTTGGTGAGGATGATGCCTTCCACGCCGTCGGTGGAACGGGTCCGCACGAAGAATTGCCTGCCGGATTGCAGCAGGTCGATGGCGGCGATCTTGACGGGTGCGGGGAAGTGCTTGTGGAGGTCGAAGACGGGCTTCTGGAATTCGGGGATGGCCGAATCCTTGTCGTCCGCGGCGGCGGCAAGGGGAGAGGCGGCCAGCAGGGTGGTGGCTTTGACGAAATCGCGGCGGTTCATAGGAATCAGCATAGCGCGTGGCGGGGAAGAGGGTTCGAGCGAAGGTAGAACGTCCGAGCTTCGCTCGGATTGGCAGGCGGAACCGCCTGCCCCACCACTTAACCATTGGGGGCGCGTTCGCGTCATACTTCGTTGCAGGGAGACTTGTGGATGAAGTGCGGCGCGATGGTGCTGGCGGTTTGCGGGGTGGTACACGGATTCCAGGCGGCGCCGGTCAAGGGCTCGATCGAGGGCCAGGTGATGAACGGCAAAGCGGGGTCTCCTCTGAAGAAGGCCAGCGTGCAACTGGTGACGATGAACCCGGGTGGCGCCGGGCGCGGGCAGATGGCGGTGCGCAAGGTGGCGGAGACCGACGAGCAGGGGCGCTTCCTTTTTACCGGGCTGGACGAGGGGGAGTATCAACTTTCGGCCGAGCGGCAGGGATTTCTGCGGCAGAATTACGGAGCGCGCAAATACTCTGGCGCAGGCTCTGGGGTGTTGGTGGCCGAGGGGCAGAACGTGAAAGCGATCGTGTTCCAGTTGACCCCGCAGGCAGTGATCACGGGGACAGTGCTCGACGAGGACGGCGAAGGAGTGGCCGGCCAACCGGTGAGCGCGCTGCGCTACGTGTATCGCGGCGGCACGCGGCAGTGGAGCCCGGTGGCGACGGCGCAGACCAGCGACATCGGCGAATTCCGCCTGCCGAATCTGGAGCCGGGGCGGTATGTGGTGGCCTCGAATGCGCGGGACGGCGCGGTGAACCGGCGGCCGCCGCCGGGCAGCGAGCCCTTGCCGAGCGTGCCCGATATGATGTACGCCACGACGTACTACCCCAGCACGACGAGCGCTTCGACGGCGATGCCGATCGATGTCGGGGCCGGCGGCGAGGTGCGGGAGATCGACGTGTGGCTGGTGAAGACGCGGGTTTACCGGGTGCGCGGCCGGGTGGCGGGGAACGGCGCGGGCGGCAGGGGGGCAACGGTGACGCTGACGCCGCGAGACGGCGGTCCAGGAAATCCGATTACGGGCACGGCGCTGGGAGCGGAGGGAAAATTCGAGCTGCGCAACGTGCCGTCGGGCGAGTATACGGCGATGGCGCAATCGCGGACAGGCGGGCAGGAGTTTGTGGCGATGCAGCCGGTGGACGTGTTGGGCAACCATGTGGAGGGCCTGGTGCTCACCATGGCGGCGGGGGCCGATGTGCAGGGGAGCGTTCGGGTGGTGGACGCGGCCACTCCGCCGGAGTTGAAGAATGTTTCCGTGGCGTTGCGGCCGGTGGGCTTCGCGGGCTCGACGCCGCCGCGCGTGCGCGTGGGCGACGATCTCAAATTCACGCTGAAGAGCGTGCCGCCGTTGCGCTACGCGGTGACGGTGACGGGCGTGCCGGAGACGTGCTACTTGCAGTCGGTGAAATACGGCGGGAGTGAGGTGACGGACACCGGGGTGGAGATGACCAACGGCGGCGTGCTGGAAGTGACGGTCAGCGGGGCGGCGGCGCGGGTGGACGCCGTGGTGGTGGACAAGGACGGCAAGTCGGGCTGGCACGCGGTGGCGGCGCTGATTTCGAAGGATGGCTCCCTGACGCTGGTGCAGACGGCCGACGAGAATGGAATTCTCTCTTTCAAGGGGCTGAAGCCCGGCGAATACCGGCTGCTGGCGTGGGAAGACGTGGAGCCGGGGGCGCCGTACGATGCGGAGTTTGTCAGACCATTCGAGGCGCAGGCGAAAGCGGTGAAGCTGGAAGCGGCGGGCCACGAAGCGGTCGAGCTGACGGCAATCGCGGTGGAGGATAAGTAGCGACAGGCAACCGCTCCGTAAGCCGGCGAAGCCGGAACCAAACAGGAAGGAGTCCATTTGACGCGGAGACGCGGAGACGCGGAGGAAGACGCGGAGAAAAGCGAGGACAAGAACAAGCTGGCGGGAAGGAGCAGGATTCGCCTCTTCTCCGGGGCGCGCGCAGAGGGAGCGGAGGTCGCGGAGGGGGTTTCTGCTAATTCCGGCACGAATCCGACCCGGTAGGTACTGACGGTCGCGGCTCGGTTACTCGATCAGCTTTTTCTTGCGGAACCAGTCCAGCAAAACGTCGCGGAGGAGGCCGGCGTCGTGGGGGAACCGGAGGCCGGCAGTGCGCAGGCTGTCCGGGGTGGACTGATTGGCGGCGGTGAAATCGCTGACCGCCAGGGTGTAGTCGCGGCCGGGTTCCACCTGGCGGCCGCCGAGCACCACGGCGGGAAGATCGCGGCCTTTGAACCTGCCCACGACGACGCGATTGTCGAAGGGCATGATGTCCCAGATATTGCGTTCCAGCAATTGTCCCTTGGGGACGACGTCGCGCACGCCGCCCAAGTTCATGAAGGCGAAATCGGCGCCGGTCTGGGTGCGCATGGCCTGTTCGATGAGGCCCTTGACTTCCCGTTTGTCGAAGGCGCGGGCACTGACGGCGAGCGGCCGATCGACGCGCGCGGCGACTTCGTCCTCCCAGTGCTTGACGAGAGCGGCGACGTCGGCGGCGGGAGGGGTGCTGGTGGAATCGATGAGGATGTGTTTCCAGGTGTAGGCGACGGGGGCTTTCTTTGTGGTATCGACCTTGAGTTCCAGGCGGCCCAACTCTTCGGCGTAGCCTTTGACGCGCACCAGGATGCGGCCGTCCTGCATGAGGGGTTGGGGGAGTCCGTTGTGCAAGTGGCCGGTGACCAGCACGGGGATTTCCGTGGCCTCGGCCAGGAACTTGAGCTCTTCCTGGCCCGTGATGTGTGCCAGCAGGATGATGAGATCGCTCTGGCTCTTGAGCTCGGCGGCGTACTTGCGGGCGGTCTCGAGCACCGGCGTGGTGTGCCACTGCTCCATGGCGGCGGGAATGGTGAGGGTCTTCAAATCATCGGTCATGGCGCCGATGACGGCGACGCGCAGTCCGTTGACGGTGAGGATGACGTAAGGCTTGGGCGCGAAAAGCTGGCCCTCGGCGCCGACCACGTTGGAGGACACGATGGGGTAGTTCGCGATCTGGATGAACTTGCGGGCCTGCATCCAGCCGTAGTCGAAATCGTGATTGCCGAGCGTGCCCGCGTCGTAGCCGAAGAGGTTGGCGACCTCGTAGACGGGGAGGCCGTGAAAGATGGTGGAGACGGGGCTGCCCTGGGCGACGTCGCCGGCATTGAGCAGGATGCAATCGTGGCAGCCGGCGCGCTCGCGGCGGATGACGGTGGCCAGGAAGGCGAAGCCGCCGTGGTGGTTTTCGAGCGGCATCAGGCGGGCGTGGAGGTCGTTGGTGTGGAGGATGGTGAGCGACCGGATTTCAGCGGCCAACGGGGTGCATGCGAGCAGGGCGAGCGCGAGGCGGCGCCGAATCCAGGGGTGCATACGCGCCTATTGTAGCGTGTGGTAACGTGGGCACCGTATGAAGAGATTTCTGGCTTTGACGGTGGCGGTGAGCCTGGCGGCGGCGGGCGCTTGGGCGCAGGCTGTCCCGGTGATTTTCGATACCGATATGGGCAACGACGTGGACGACGCGCTGGCGCTGGCCATGCTGCACACGCTGGAGAGCCGCGGCGAGTGCCGGTTGCTGGGGGTCACGGTTACGAAAGACAATCCGTGGGCGGCGGTGTTTGTGGACCTGGTGAACACGTTCTACGGGCGGGGACAGATTCCGGTGGGGATGGTGAAGGGCAGCGGCATCACGCCGGAGGACAGCCGGATGATTCAGGCGCCAGCCGAGCGGCGCAGGGCGGACGGCACGCTGGTGTATCCGCGGCGCCTGGGGAGCGGGGCGGAGGCTCCGGAGGCGGTGGCGCTGTTGCGGCGGCTGCTGGCGGCGGAGCAGGACGGCAGCGTGGTCATCGTGCAGGTGGGGTTCAGCACGAATCTGGCGCGGCTGCTGGATGCGCCGGCGGATGTGGAACTGGTCAGACGCAAGGTGAAGCTCGTGAGCGTGATGGCGGGGAACTTCGTGCAGCCGAAGCCGGAGTTCAACGTGCAGAAGGACACGGCGTCGGCGCGCAAGCTGTTCGACCAGTGGCCGGGGGAGATTGTGGCGAGCGGCTACGAGATCGGCGACGCGATGAAGTTTCCGGCGGCGCGGATCGAGCGGGACTTCGCGTGGGCGGCGGATCATCCGGTGGTGGATGCCTATCGGGCGTACATGAAGATGCCGTACGACCGGCAGACGTGGGACCTGACGGCGGCGCTCGTCGCGGTGCGTCCGGGCGGCGGGTACTTCGATCTATCGGCGCCGGGGCGGATTACGGCGGACGATGCGGGGCGGACGAGCTTTCGCGCGGAGGCGGCGGGGAAGCACCGGTACCTGGTGCTGACGGAAGCGCAGCGGGCGCGCACGCTGGAGTGCATGATCGGGTTGGCGAGCCAACCGAAGTAGGAGGGCGCATTTCCCCGGCCCACGGGAGGGAGTAGAATCAAGGAAGCATGGCAAGGGAATACATCGAGCAGAGGGACGGCAACTATTATGTTGCCGGCACACGAATCTCCCTGGATTCGATCGTCCATGCCTTCCGGCGCGGTGAGTCGCCGGAGACCATCTGCCAGAATTTCGACCTGCTTCGACTTGAAGAGGTCTACGGCGCGGTAGCGTATTACCTGGCAAACCAGGCTGACATCGATGCCTACCTGATTCGCCAAAGCGAGAAATGGGCGGACGGAAGGCGCAATGCCGAGCCCCTGCCAACCAATCTGCGCGAAAGGCTGATGCGCGCCCGGGACGAGCTGCACACAAGTCGCCTATCGTGAAGATTCGGCCGTTGCCTCCACATCGGCGCGCAGGTGGAAACGGAAAAGCGCGCCTTGCGTGATGGGGCATGTTGCAAACCGGTGTCCCTTGAGGAACCACGCCGCCGCGCGCGCGTTTAGACTGTGTTCGGGTGTTGCCAGGGCGATGAGGACATTGGAGTCGAGCAGGTAGACCTTACTCTTCGTCATCGAGAGCCTTGACGTCCCCTCTCCACGGCCCAAGTGATTGAATCTAAGAGGCAAATGGATGGCGATGAGCGAGGCGCTTCCTGGGCCTCAGAAACCGCAGCGGTTCAGGATTGGTATGGGCTCACGAAGAGCAGGCGGTCGTAGTCGACAATGGCGATGCGCAGGCGGTCAAGCCAACCGGAGCGGCCGAGGAAATTCCTGTTGAATGTGGTGTCCTGGGCAAAGAAGACGACCGCTGAAAACTCGATACCGAGCGTCTGAATTGTGACCTCGTGCTGATAAGCTGCAAACGACCCGGCCACGGTCCGGAAACGTTGAAGCCGGCCGGAGTCGACGGCTACTCCGAGCATCTCAGCGTACTTGCGCTCAAAGATGCAATGTGCGGCGCCCGTATCCAGTTTTGCCAAGAACTCGACCGATTGTCTCCCGATGAATAGCGTGATCGGAACCTCGATTCCATCGAGGGCGTCGGCGTAGTGATGAGCGGCATCGAAGGCAAGCGAGACCGGCATGCCTACCAACCCGGAACAAACGGAAGCGGATCTTCGGGCAACATGTGCACCACGAACGGAATTCGGATGCCCTCTTCCTTTGCCGCAGCAAAAACCTCCAGAGGATCGTTACCGGCGGCCACCAAACGATCACCTTCCACAGCCACCCATTGATCCGCGTAGGCAGCGCGGTTCAAATCGATCCACTTCATTTCTACGGTTCGATCGCGGGACGGAACAATTCGGGCACTGGCACTGTTCTGCAAGCCATCTGCGAAACGCAGCACTTCCTCCTGCTTCGCCGGCGGAAGGCGGCGGACCTTATCCAGGATGGCTTCTTCGAGACTCATGCGCCCTACTTGATGATACCCGAGTCGGCCGCGCCAAGCACGTCGGCGGCGGCGGGCACTGAGGCCGGCCAGACCGGAAAGGTCCCTCTAAGGTCACGGTTCGATACCTCGCCCCATCCTAACGCATCGCTTGATCTGAATCACCGGTCTTCCAGCAGTTCGTTCCGTTTGGCTCATACGAGCTCATGACGTGCGCCTTTTTTTGGCGCGCCAAATTGACGCAAGGCGCGCCACATGGTAAGCTCCTGTCCATGGCACGAGCGAATCACAGAAGCCCCAATTATCCGCGTTTAGCGTTCGACGCCGCCCTCGAAAAGGCGCGAATCGTCTACGATCGGCATCACAAACATTCAGTATCTAGGGAGGCAATCGCCCAGGCCCTCGGCTACACTAGCTTTAACAATGGAGCGTCTAAAGCGGTAATCGCTGCTCTGAAGTACTACGGTCTGCTGGAACCAGCAGGCGACGGTCTGTGTGTCTCTTCGGATGCTGTCCGCGCACTCGAGTTGCCACAACAAGACCCCGAAAGGGCTGCCGCACTGGTTCGGATGGTTTTCGCCCCACCGATATTTGCCGATCTGAGGAGCAGAAATGGCGATCAGCTACCTCCGAACGTACGGCATACTCTGGTCACTCAAGATTTCGCACCGCATGCCGCAGACGAAATCATTCGTGTCTACCGCGCGAACCTAGATTTCATTCGCGGCCAAGACGGCGGGCTCCATTTGGAGGTACTGCCAGGGAGCAAGGATGGGCTGCGCGGAGAGGCCGCGAGAGCTGGGTACGCCGGCGAATCGAGCCGCGGGCCAGCCTACTTAGAAACGCCTCTCGACCGTGTTCTACAGTTTCAGATTGCCGAAGGCACGGATGCCCGTATCCACTTCCGGGGACGCCCCAATCGCCCGGCAATCAAGAAGCTTATTGCTTTATTGGAGCTATCGGCTGACACCTTCCCGGCGTGAGGGGGGCGCGAAACCTCTCCAGTTTGAAAAACCTGTCAACTGAATTGGCTCCCCGGCATGGATTCGAAACACGATTGACGACCTGGGCGGCGGCTTGGCGCGTGCTCGCGCGGGCCCGAGCTTGTCCCCTTATTCCACCTGCATGGAAATGGAGAATTCCATTTGGGCGCGGGCGCTGCCGCGGTAGGTGCCGCTGACGGGGGAGGCAAGCTGCGGGTCGCTGGCGGCGGCCACGGCGACGTGGGAAGCGGCGACGGCGAGAGAGCGGGAGGGGTCGTAGCCGCTCCAGCCGGCGCCTTCCAGGTAGACTTCGGACCAGGCGTGGAGATCGCCGTTTTCCTGCAGCGAGGCGTCGCGCTCGTAGCCGCTGACGAAGCGGGCGGCGATTCCCAGGGCGCGGCAGGCGGCGCAGAAGAGCACGGCCAGGTCGCGGCAGGAGCCTTCCCGGTCGCGCAAGGTGATGTCGGCGGCGTGGGGAGCGCCGAATTCGCGGATGACCTGCCGGGTGGTGGCGAACAGGCGCTGGTTGAGCGTGGAGAGGAAGGGGAGGGTCTGCCAGCCGCATTCCTCGGCCAGGGACTGGGCGAAGGCGCGGATTGTTGGAGAGTGATCGTGGCGCAGATAGGGCACCAACGGGGCGCGCAACGCACGGGCGTACTCCATCGGCAGTTTCACGTCCTGCGCCGTGAGCAGGTAGTTGAAGGGATTGTCGCGCAGGGTATCGAGAGTGAACTGGCTGCGCAGGGAGAGTTCGGGAGTGAGGGAATCGAACCACGCGCGGACCACGGTGTTGCCGTCCTGATCGAGGCATTCGGTGCGGCCGAGGGGGGTGGGCGCGATGTCCAACGTCCACGCCAACAGGCGCTGGGTCGTGTCTTCGCGCGGGCGCAGCCGGATGATGTGAGGTTCCAGATAGACGGGCGCGGAGTAGCGGTACAGCGTGTGGTGGACTACGGCGATACGCATGCGGGAAAGGCGGCCTCGATATACTGCGAGGGCAGGTCATGGACGGCGCTACGCATGCGTTCCTGCCACCAGTCGGAGATGGCGCGCAGGTCGTCGCGTTCGTAGCGCTTCTCGACGATTTCGAAGCTGCCGCGGGTGTAGAGCAGGACATCCATGGGAAAATCGACGTCGGCGGCGCAGAGGCGGGTGGCATCGAAAGCCAGAATGCCGACTTTGAAGGCGTACAACATGGAGTCTTTGGGATTGAGCGAGCGCTCCAGAATGGGCTTGCCGAAGCCGGAGGCGCCGATGATCTGGTAGGGCGTGTCGGGCCCGATCTCCACCCAATTGCCTTCGGGGTAGACGAGGTAGAGCTTGTGGGTGGAATCGCCGGACATCTGGCCGCCGATGAGGGAGTAGGTGTTGAACTTGAGATCGGAGTTGGCGAGGGCATCGCCGTCTTCGCTGGAGACGCGGCGCACCTGGTGGGCGTAGAGGTTGACCACGCGGAAGAGGCGGCCGCGGGTTTTGGATTCGCGCGCGAAAGCCTCCTCGAAGTAGAGCAGGATTTTATCGCGGGCCGAACGCAGGCCGGAGTGCATGACGAAAAACGAGAAGCCGGGGCCCTGGTAGGTGGCGGTTTTGCGGGCCACCAGGCATTCGTTGCCGGCCACGACACGGGTGTCGGCGATGCCCACCAAGCCTTCGTCGACGGTGATACCGAGGCAAAAAGTCATGAATCTATCCGTTCACGCCCCGGCGTTGGAAGCGAGTGGTCGAAGGGCAAAGAAGTCGCCGGAGATGCATTCATCAATGATATTCATTTTAGTCTGTGACGCGTCGCAAAATTCGTGCAATCCGCCGGCGAGGACGGATTCCACGGCGGCGAAATCCAGTTCGCTGCGCAAAACTCCCATGCGCTGCTCGCTGGGGCAGGAGAAAGTGCCGACGGTGGTTCCGGTGATGAAGTGCAGGGCGCGGTCGGCGATGGAGATGCAGTAGCGGAAGGAGCGCGGGAAGTCGGCGTCGAGGAGGAGAAACTCCACGATGCGCTCGGGCGAAATGCGTCCGTGGCGCTTGCGGTACATTTCGAAGCCGCTGACGGATTTGAGCACGGCGGACCACTGCACGTCGTCGTAGGGCGTGCCCACGTCGCTGACCGAGGGGAGCAGGATGAAGTACTTGACGTCCAGGATGCGGGTGGTCTTGTCGGCGCGTTCCAGCAGGGTGCCGAGGCGGATGAACTGCCAGGGCTCATTGTGGCTCATGGTGACGTGGAGAATGCCGTGGATGAGGTGGCAGCCCATGCGGACCTGGTGGCAGAAGGTAGGCAGGTCGGTGGGTTCGCTCTTGCGGCTTTCGGCGGTGAGGAGGAGGTAGAGGCTGTTGATCTGCTGCCACATTTCCGAGGAAATGGTTTCGCGGACGCTGCGGGCGTTTTCGCGCGCGGCGAGGACGCAGGAATAGATGGAATTGGGGTTCTCGGGATCGAAGGCGAGAAAACGCACGACGCTCGCCTGGGTGGCGGCGCCGTAACGTTCCAGGAAGGCCGCGCGGTCGCCGGTGGTGTCCACGATGGGCTGCCACTGGTCGGCGTAGCCCTGGGGCAGATCGAGCATCAGGTTGTGGTTGACGTCGAGGAAACGCGCCACGTTTTCGGCGCGTTCGATGTAGCGGCCGAGCCAGTAGACCGCGTCGGCGACGCGGCTGAGCAGGGGTTTGGCGTGGGGCATGGCTATTGCTGCCGGCCTCCGTCGGGAGCAGGGGCGGGCGCGGCGAGGACCCAGGTATCCTTGCTGCCGCCGCCCTGCGAGGAGTTGACCACCAGGGAACCTTTGCGCATGGCCACGCGGGTGAGACCGCCGGGAAGCACGTAGATATCCTTGCCGCAGAGCACGTAGGGGCGTAGATCGACGTGGCGGCCTTCGAAATGATCGTCCACGATGGTGGGCACGCGGGAGAGCGCGAGGGTAGGCTGGGCGATGTAGTTGCGCGGATCGGCCTGGATGCGGGCGGCGAAATCCTCGCGCTGGCCGGCAGTGGAATGCGGCCCCACCAGCATGCCGTAGCCGCCGCTTTCGTTGGCGGCTTTGACGACGAGTTTGGGGAGGTTTGCGAGCACGTATTGGCGGTCCGCATCGCGCCAGCAGAGATAAGTGGGCACGTTGGGGAGGATGGGCTCCTCGCCTTCGTAATAGCGGATCATGTCGGGCACGTAGGCGT
Organism: Candidatus Solibacter sp.; assembly: GCA_050014175.1. Lineage (GTDB taxonomy): Bacteria > Acidobacteriota > Terriglobia > Bryobacterales > Bryobacteraceae > Solibacter. The sequence continues at coordinate 23,499 of JBEKDV010000061.1, forward strand.
AGACGACCTTGTCGTCGGCCACGCCGTTGCCGGGGGCGTTGGCCAGGGCGACGCGTCCGGCGCGATAGGCGGCCATGAGGCCGGGGACGCCGAGCAGGGAATCGGGGCGGAACTCGAGGGGGTCGAGGAAATCGTCGTCCACGCGGCGATAGATCACATCCACGCGTTCCAGGCCTTTCGTGGTGCGGGTGAAGACGTTGCCGCCGGAGACGACGAAGTCGCGCCCCTCCACCAGTTGCACGCCCATCTGCTGGGCCAGGAAGCTATGTTCGAAGTACGCCGAGTTGTAGATGCCGGGGGTGAGTACGACGACGCGCGGCGGGCCGCTGGGGTGGGGAGCGAGGCTTTCCAGCATTTCCAGGAGGTGGCTAGGGTAGCCGTTGACGGGGCGCACGGAGAGGCCTTCGAACACGCCCGGGAAAATGCGTTTGAGCACCTCGCGATTCTCCAGCACGTAGGAGACGCCGGAGGGAACGCGGAGATTGTCCTCCAGAACATAGTAATCGCCCGCGCGGTCGCGGACCAGGTCCGTGCCGGTGACGTGGCACCAGACGCCCCAGGGGGGATTGAGGCCATGGCACTGCTTGCGGTAGGAGACGGCGGAGGTGATGACTTCGGCGGGTATCGCCCCGTCCTGGAGGATTCTCTGGTCGTGATAGATATCGTCGATGAAGGCGTTGAGCGCGTGGATGCGCTGCTTGAGGCCGCGCTCGATGCGGTCCCACTCGTGGGCAGGGACGATGCGCGGGATCAGGTCGAAGGGAAAGATGCGCTCCGTGCCGGCGGTATCGCCGTAGACGTTGAAGGTGATGCCCAATTGCAGCAGCAGGCGCTCGGCGGCGTGCTTATAGCGGAGCAACTGTCCATCGGAGAGCGATTGAATGATTTCCTGGACGAGTTGGAAGTGCGGCCTCGCCGTACCGTCCGCCTGGAACATCTCGTCGTAAAAGCCTTCGGTCTGGTAGGAGGAAAATTGCATGCGCCCCTCCGGGGCCCGCGCCGGTGTAGCCATCCTCTATGGTTGCGCATTGCGCGGGTGGAAGGGAAAACGAAAACATTGATGCGGGCGATAAGCAATATCGATCATGCGATGATGGAGGGAGGAGACGTCACCGCCATGGCAGACAACGCGGACCGCAAGCCTCGCACCATTGACGAGCGACTGGAAGCCATCAATCAAACCCTGGAACTCGTGGCCGCCATGCACGTCGACAACGACAAGGAATTCAGAGAGCGATTCGCCCAAATCGCCAAGCTGCAGGAACAGGACGGCGAACACATCCGCGCCCTTGTCCGCATCGCGGAGATCCATCACCAGCGCCTCTCCCGCCTGGAAGATCAGCAGCAGTAACCCTCCAACCCTCCATGACTTCCGGGCCTGAGAACGATTGGCTCAACGCCGCGCGCGCCGCCATGGAAATCGAAGCAGCGTCCATCGGCCGAGCCGCCGCCAGGCTGGATGGAGAACTGATTCGCGCAGTGGAGTTGATTCTGGCGCATCCCGGAAAGGTGATTGTGACCGGCATCGGCAAGAGCGGCCACATCGCGCGCAAGATCGTGGCGACGTTGTGCAGCACGGGGACGGCGGCGGTGTTCCTGCATCCGGCGGAAGCGGTGCACGGCGATCTGGGAATCTACACGCCGGGCGACCCGACGGTGCTGCTCTCCCATCGCGGGACGTCGGCGGAGTTGCAGGCGCTGGTGCCTCTGCTGCGGCAGTTCCGCTCGCCGTTGATCGGCATCCTGGGCAACCGGGCGTCGCCGCTCGCGGCACAGATGGATGTGCTGCTGGATGCGAGCGTGGAGCGCGAGGCCGATCCGCACAATCTGGCGCCGACGGCGAGCGCGGTGACGGCGCTGGCGCTGGGGGACGCGCTGGCCATCGCGCTGATGTGCGCGCGGAATTTCACGCCGGAGGAGTTCGGCCGGTTCCATCCGGGCGGGCAACTGGGGCGCAATCTGCGATTGAGCGTGGCGGAGGCGATGCACACCGGCGACGAGGTGGCCTGGGTGGCGCCGGAGACGGCGCTGAAGGACGTGATCGTGGCCATGACGCGGCGTCCCTTGGGCGGGGCGTGCGTGGTGGCGCCGGATGGGCGGCTGGCGGGTTTTCTGACCGACGGCGATCTGCGCCGCGCGCTGACCAATCACGACGACATCCGCACGCTGCGCGCGGCGGACGCGATGACGGCGGCGCCGGTGACGGTCGGGCCGGAGGCGAATTTGGGGCAGGCGCTGGAACTGATGGAGCGGCGGCGCTCGCAGATCTCGGTGCTGCCGGTGGTGGATGGCGAGGGGCGCGCGCTGGGGTTGCTGCGGATTCACGATATTTACCTGGGGACGCGGTAGTCCGCATGCCATTCGCGAATTCCCAAGAGCGGGCGGACCATTTCCACAAGCACGGCGCGGATTTTGGGGCGAAGAACGCCAAAGACTACGAGGCCAAGGCTGACGCATTCCTGCTTGGCCGAAAGGCTGGTGAAGTGCGAACCTACTTTAGGCCAGTTCCGGGTGTCACGCACAAGCGATCGACGAACTTGGAATACTTCAACGTCTCGTGCCTGCTGAGGTTTTGAATATGCATGTCTGTCCAGTTTGCGGCTATCGAGCTTTGCCATTTGCGCCGGTGGATTACCACATCTGCCCCTGCTGCGGAACTGAATTCGGCGCGGACGATGTGGATTTCTCCCATGAGGAACTCCGCTCCAGGTGGATCGACGGCGGAATGCGTTGGTTCAGCAAGGTGACGCCGCCCCCGAAGAAGTGGTCGCCTGTCCAGCAATTGCTTGCCGCCGGATTCGGCCTTCACGTTGCGTAGACGATCCGATTAACCGTGCTTCACGGAACCCCGGCGCACCCCTGATGGTAGCGGGAAGTGGGCTCCCACACGCCCCCGCCGCCCGAAATCGCGCCCGCATCCCGTTGGAATTACAGAAGTCTTACACGGCGTAGAGCGGCCCCTTGATACGGTTATAGAGGGTAAGTCTGTTTACGAGGGGAACAGTGAAAACTGAAAACGTCGCCGAGTTGGCCAGGCGCGAGGGGCTTAACACGTTCACCGCGTCTTTCTTGGTATTCCTGCATGTGGGGGCCGTCGCCGCCCTCTTCATGTTCAGTTGTAAGGCGCTGGCCGTGGCGGCCGTGCTTTACTACATCACGATCGGCCTCGGCATCAGCATGGGCTACCACCGTCTGCACACGCACCGGTCGTACAAGGTTCCGTTGTGGCTGGAATACGTGTTCGCGACCTTCGGCACCTTGACGCTGGAAGGCGGTCCGATTTTCTGGGTGGCCACGCACCGCGTGCATCATCAGTTGTCCGACCTGCCCGGCGACCCGCACTCCCCGCGCGACGGCGGGTTCTGGTCCCACGTGGGCTGGATTCTCTGGGGCGACGCCAATCACGCCAATACCAAAATGCTGGCCAGGTACGCGCCGGATCTGGCCAAGCACCGCTACTACGTGTGGTTGAACAACTATCACTGGGTGCCGATTACGATTCTGGGCGTCGGCCTCTTCGTCTTTGGCGGGATCCAGATGTTCTTGTGGGGCTTCTGCCTGCGCGTCGTTGTCGGACTGCACGCCACCTGGGCGGTGAACTCGGCGACGCACATGTGGGGACGGCGGCGGTTCAATACGCGCGACGATTCGCGCAATACCTGGTGGATCGCCATCATCAGCTTCGGCGAAGGCTGGCACAACAATCACCACGCCCATCCTACTTCGGCGCGCCACGGGCTGGCCTGGTACGAGTTCGACCCGAGCTGGCTGCTGATCAAGGCGCTCAAGGCGTTCGGCGTGGCCAGGGCGATCAAGGCGGCTTCGGTGAACAGCCTGTTGCAGTCCGAGCGCGAAGCGGCGTAGGCAAACCGGGGACAGAGTGCGAATTTCCGGCAAAGTGCGCCGGAAAAAACCGGGGACAAAAAACCGGGGACAGACAGCGAATTCCCGGCAAAGTGCGCCGGAAATTCATGTCTGTCCCCAAGCGCGCTACCCTGGAGTTATGGAATTCACCGGGCGCCGCCGATCGATCGCCGGGCATATCGCCCTGGGCGTCGGGCTGATCTCCATCCTGCTGGTTCTGTACATCGGCTATTTCCTGCTGAACTGGCGGCACGGCATCCTGTTGGTACTGGGGATCATGCTGGTGCTGACGATCAGTTGCGGCATCCTGCTCAATACGATTTTTCTGGTGCGCGAGATTCGCCGCAACGAGCAGCACGACGCCTTCATCAATGCCGTCACGCACGAGTTGAAGACTCCCGTGGCGTCCATCCGGCTGTATCTGGAGACGCTGCAAACACGCCCCGTGGATGAGGCCAAGCGCCAGGACTTCTACGGGATCATGCTGGAGGATAGCGACCGGCTGCTCTCCACCATCGAGCAGGTGTTGCGCACCGGCCGCGTGGGCAGCGCCGCGCATCGTCTGAACCCCATCCGCATCGACCTGGACGAGGTGGTCCGCAGCAGCGTGGAACTGGTGCGCACCGTGCACCGCGTGCCGGCCGAGGCCCTGCGGTACCGGCCTTGCGGTCCGGCGGAAGTGTTCGGCGATCTGGACGAGATTCGGGCGGCCGTCACCAACCTGATCGATAACGCCGTGAAGTACTCCGCCGCGCAGGTCAATGTCACCGTGGAGACGGCCAAACTGGACGGGCGCTTTGTCATCTTGCGGGTGAAGGATCAAGGGCCCGGGATTGCCAAGAGCGAGCTGAATCGTGTTTTCCGGCGATTCTATCGCGTGCCGGGGCCGCTGGCCTCGCGTATCAAGGGCACCGGCTTGGGGCTATACATCGTGCGCTCCGTCGCCAAGCGGCACGGGGGACGCGTCTGGGCGGAGAGCGAGGGGCCGGGACACGGCAGCACCTTCGCGCTGCAATTGCCGATCGCCAAATGAGCCGAATTCTGGTAGTGGAAGACGAACTGCACCTGGCCGAGGGCCTGCGTTTCAATCTGGAAGCCGAGGACTATCAGGTGGAAGTGGTGGAAACCGGGGAGGCGGCGCTGGAGCGATTGCTACCGGGCCCGGCGCCGTTCGACGTGGTGGTGCTGGATGTCATGCTGCCCGGCAAGGACGGGTTCACGGTGATGCGGGAACTGCGGCGTGCCGGGCAGTTCATTCCCACTTTAATGCTGACCGCGCGCGGTCACGCCGAGGACATCCTGCAAGGTTTCGAAGCGGGCGCCGACGATTATCTGACGAAGCCCTTCGAACTGGCCATCCTGATTGCGCGGATCCGCGGCTTGCTGCGCCGCCGCGAGTGGCTGGCGGCGGCCCTTCCCGCGGCGCCGCGGGTCGAGGAGGGCGATACCTTCACCTTCGGCGATAAGTCGGTGCGCTTCGACCTGCTGGAACTGCACGTGCGCGACCAGGTGTTCCCGCTGACCCTGATGGAGGCGAACCTGTTGCGCTTTCTGATTCAGCGGGAGGGCAAACCGGTGCCGCGCAAGAGCATGCTGGAAGAGGTGTGGGGGCTGCACGAGGACACCGACACGCGCGCCATCGACAATTTCATCGTGCGCTTGCGGCGCTACATCGAACCGGACCCGGCTAAACCGCGGCATTTGCTGACGGTGCGCGGGGTGGGGTACCGCTTCGTGGCCGCGCCGGCAGGTAAGGAGTGATGCGGCGGGTTTTGGCTGGGCTCGCCCTGCTGGCGGCGGCATGGCTGGCCGTCTGCGCCGCGCCCGCGGACAATCTCCATTTCGTGCTGCTCGGCGACCGCACCGGGGAAGCGCAGCCGGGCGTCTACGAACGCGTCTGGCGGGAATTGGCCGCGACGCAGCCGGCCTTCGTGCTGTCGGTGGGCGACACCATACAGGGGCTGAACGACGCTACCGCGGAAGCCGAGTGGCGGGAGGCGATGCACCTGGTCGAGCCCTACCGGCGGATTCCGCTGTACCTCGCGGCCGGCAATCACGATATATGGAGTGAGGCGTCGGAGCGGCTGTTCCGCCAATACGCGGGGCGCGCGCCGCAGTACAGCTTCGATTCCGGCGGGGCACATTTCAGCGTGCTGGACAACAGCCGGACGGACGATTGGCCGGCGGGGGAACTGGCCTGGCTGGAAGGCGATCTGCGCGAACATGCGGCGGCACAGGTGAAGTTTGTGGTGTCGCACCGCCCGACGTGGCTGCTCGACGCGGCGCTGGGCAACCGCAATGCGCCGCTTCATGCCATCGTGAAGCGCTACGGCGTGTGCTGCGTGGTGGCCGGGCACGTGCATCAATTGATCCACGCCGATCTGGACGGCGTGGTCTATCTTTCGCTGCCCAGCGCGGGCGGGCACCTGCGGTTGAGCGGCAAGTATGAGGACGGCTGGTTCTTCGGCTGGACGGGCGTGGAAGTGCGGGGCAGGGAAGTGGTGTTCCAGGTGCACGCGCTGGATGGCGCCACCACGCCGCTCAGCGCATGGGGCAGGGCGGGGCTACTGGTCAGATGACCATTGAAGCACGACGGATCGCAGCACCACGGCATCGGCATCGCGCCGGCAGCGGTAGTCTCGCGAACGCAGGCAGCCGTGGCAGCGGGGCGGGATGAGGTAGGGTGAGGTAGGGTGTGCGCACTCGAGTCGCTGAAGTGATAGCATTGATATATGGGCAGTATCCTGATTCGGCAACTCGACGACGAGACCAAATCGAAGCTCCGCCTGCGAGCCGCACGTAACGGTCACTCCATGGAGCAGGAGGCGCGCGACATCCTGCAACATTCCCTGGCTTCCGAAGGTTCTGGCGGCTTGCATTTGGTCGACGCGATTCGGCGCAGAATGAAGCCTTTGGGCGGGGTCGAACTGCCGATCATTCCACGCGATCCCGTGCCTGAGCCGCTGAAACTGGACGAGTGATCATCCTCGACACCAATGTGATCTCGGAACTGGTGCGGCGGGAGCCGTCCGCGGCAGTGCTGCGCAACCTGCGCCGGCTGCCATCAGGGGACTTTTACACCACCGCCATCACGGAGGCTGAGATCCGGTTCGGCTTGGCGATTCTGCCGCGCGGAAGAAAACACGCGGCCCTGTGCAACCAGGTGGATCTCATACTCAAACAGGAATTTGCCGGGCGTATCCTGCCTTTCGACTCTTCGGCAGCGGAGGCGTATGCCGGGCTGGTCGCCGGCCGGCGCTCGACCGGGCAGCCGATCTCTGTTTTCGACGCGCAGATTGCGGCCATTACACATATCCACGGAGCCACGCTTGCGACCAGGAACGTGCGTGATTTTCGGGGTTTCCAATTCCCCCTGCTCGACCCGTGGGTGGAACTCTGATCGGACTAAAAACAAAACCGCCGGTCCGGGGATACCGGACCGGCGGCAAGCTGTCCAACGAAATAGCGCTTAGTCGCCGAAGCTGCCCACTTCTTCCTGCTCTTCCACTTTGTGGGCGGCCGGCTTGGCCACCGATTTCGGCGCGGGCGCCAGCGACTCGATGCTCACCAGTCCGGGCGCCGGCTTCTCCTGCAAAACATGCTCGCGGTACAGTTTCGCCATGCGGGCGTTCTCCGCATCCTGCTTCATTTTGGCGTCGCGCGCCCGGATCTTCTCTTCGCGCGCCGTCTTGGCGATGCCGAGATTGTCCAGATCGTGCTGGATTTCGTTAGTCACGATGTCTTCGCGCAGCACCATGGCGTGCTCGCGGCTGGGGAGCGGAACGCTCTTGCCGCCGGCGAAGATTTCGTGCTTGCCGTGCTCTTCGTACCACTTGGTGAGCGTGGCCGTCATGTGCATCTTCTCGATGATGTTGCGCCAGCCGACGCCCGTGTTGTAGGCGCAGAAGGAGATTTCGCCTTCCTGCGTGGCATACGGAATGATGCACTGCTCGGTGCGGCGGAAATCGTAGTTGAACAGATCCTGGAACCACATCCCGGCGATGAACAGGAAGTTCCAGCGATCCCGGCGCCGCTTTTCGATGTCTTCCATGGTGCGGTCTTTGCCCACTTTGCCATAGTTCTTGCCGGTGGCGCCGAAGGTCTTGTCGAGCTTCTTCAGCATGTCGCTGAGTTTGAAGTGGGTGGGCGTTCGGAAGGGGTCGTAATTGCGCGCCAGGGCCAGCGTCATGCCGACTACGCTCAGCCACTTGCCGCGCGCCGCATCGTTGATGCGGGCCACGTCCCTGGCCCAACGGTCGGCGTTGAGGAACGCCGTTACCGGGACCTTTTCCCTGGTTTCCTTGTCCACCATTACGGCCATGCCGGTGCCGCAGTTGGGGTGGCAGCCGCAGCTCAACTGTCCCCAATCGGCTTGCGGACCGTGCGTCAGATCGCTCCAATCGCTGAACGTGGACATGAAGGAAATGGGGAACCAGTCGCGCGCCGGCTCGCCCAGTCCGGTCTGGTTCTTCACGTCGTGCGCCAGGTGCGAGAGCGTGTAGCGCTGCGCCGCGCGGCGTTCGTCGGTCACGGCTTCGTCGCGGCCGGTGAAACTCACCGGCTGGAACGAGAGGAATGGAATGCGCTTGGGGTTATCGAGGGCGAACTGCACGATGCGCCCCACCTGCTCGTTGTTAATGCCGTTGATGATGGTGATCACCGGGATGATGTCCACGCCGTTGCTGTACAGATTCTCGATGGCGCGCAGTTTCACGTCGAAGAGGTTGCCCACTTTGCGATGCTCGTTTGCCGCGTTGCCGATGCCGTCGAATTGCAGGTAGGCGTAGCGCAGGCCGGCGTCGGCCGCCTGGCGGCAGAACTCGGGGCTCTTGGCGAACTCGATTCCATTGGTGGCCGCCTGCACGCTGGTGTAGCCCACTTCGCGGGCGTACGCCACCGCCTTCAGGAAGTACGGCGAGATAGTGGGTTCGCCGCCGGAGAACTGCACGCTCATCTGGCGTTTCGGCTTGATGGTGACGGCGTTATCGAGCAGCGTTTTGATATCTTCCCAGCTCAACTCGTGGACGAAACCCACCTGGTTGGCGTCCATGAAGCAGGGATCGCACATCATGTTGCAGCGATTGGTGAGATCGACGGTCAGCACGCTTCCGCGCCCGTGGGTGACGGTGCTGGTGCCGTGGTGGTGCAGTTTTTCGTCGTTGTGCGCGCGGATATCGCGGCCCGGGAAGACCGATTCCAGGTGCTTGAAGAACGCGGGATCGATGGCCATCACGTCTTCGAAGTGGCCGTGGATGGGGCAATCTTTCACCATCAGGATCTTGCCGTCGCGCTCGATCACCTGCGCCTTGATTTCGCCCGGTTTATCGGTGTAGAGGACTTCGAGCGGCGTCTTGCCATCCAGAATCTGCTGGCGGATTTCCGGCACGCAACGCGGGCAGAGCGAATCGGTCTCGCGCGGCCAACCAAGCGGCGGTTTGGTTTTTTCCCAGCTCTTGAGCAGCGGTTTGTCGCTCCATTTGGGGGTGAACGAAGGGTTCTGGCCGATCTGATTGACTTTGTCGAATACGAACCAGGCCGCACCGGCGGCGTATGTGAGAGCTTTTTCAGCGTATTTTATCGGCTTGTGCATGTTGTTCGAACTCCTCCCGAGCGGCGCCCGGTTCTCTCAGACAGCCAGAATGACAGCTACTTGTGCGCTTAATCAGAGTATAGGGAGGGCTCGCGGAGGCAGACTACCGATTGTTATTAAAATGTTGAAATCGTTGGTTGTATGGCACGTGGCGGGGTTGAACGGTGGGGAGGTTTGGCAGGCGGACCCAGGGGGTACGCCGCCTGCCCCACTCTGTCCACCACCTCCTAAAACTCCGCGTTACCTGGCGTTCTGGGGAATGGGATCACGTCGCGGATGTTCTTCATTCCCGTGAGATACATCAGCATGCGCTCGAAGCCCATGCCGAAGCCCGCGTGGTGCACCCCGCCGAAGCGGCGCAAGTCCAGGTACCACCAGTAGGCCTCTTCCTTCAGACCGTGCACCGCCATCTCGCGGATGCGCTCCAGGAGCACGTCGTGGCGCTCCTCGCGCTGGCTGCCGCCGATAATTTCGCCGATGCGCGGCGCCAGCACGTCCATGGCGGCCACCGTCTTCCCGTCTTCGTTGGCCCGCATGTAGAACGCCTTGATGTCCTTCGGATAGCCGGTCACGATCACCGGCTTGTGGAACACTTCCTCCGTCAGGTAGCGTTCATGCTCACTCTGCATGTCCACTCCCCATTCGGTGGGGAATTCGAAATTCCTGCCGGATTTGTTCAATAGCGCGATGGCTTCGGTGTACGTGATGCGCTCGAAGCTCGCATTCATCAGGCCGTCGAGCGTTCGGCGCAATTCCGGGTCGTACCACTTCGCCAGGAAGTCCAGGTCGGCGCCGCAGGCGTTCACCACCTGCTCCACCTGGCTCTTGAGGAACGCTTCGGCCAGGTCCTGATTGTCGTTCAGGTCGCAGAAGGCCATCTCCGGCTCGATCATGTAGAACTCGGCCAAGTGGCGCGGCGTGTTCGAATTCTCGGCGCGGAAGGTGGGGCCGAAGGTGTAGACGTTGGCGAAGGCGTGGGCGAAAATCTCCGCTTCCAACTGCCCGCTGACCGTCAGGTAGGTGCGCTTGCCGAAGAAATCCTGCGCGAAATCCGGCGCCTTGCCGCTCTTGCCGAGCCCTTCCAGATCGAGCGTGGTCACCTGGAACATGCTGCCCGCGCCCTCGGCATCGCTGGCCGAGATCACCGGCGTGTGCACGTACAAAAAGCCGCGATCCTGGAAGAATTTGTGGATGGCCACGGCCAGCGCGTTGCGCACCCGGAAGACCGCGCCGAAGGTGTTGGAGCGGGTGCGCAGATGCCCCAGCTCGCGCAGCGTCTCCAGCGTGTGCTTCTTCTTTTGCAGCGGGTAGTGCTCCGCGTCCGCCGTGCCGTGGATGGTCAGGGCCAGCGCCTTCAATTCCACCGCCTGCCCTTTGCCCATGGACGCCACCAGGTCGCCCTCCACGCTGAGGCAGGCGCCGGTGGTGATTTTGGCGATCGTCTCCTCGGTGACCACGCCCGCATCGAGGACGATTTGCAGGTCCACGGGCGAACTCCCGTCGTTGAGCTGGATGAAGTGGACGTTCTTGCTGTCGCGGCGGGTCTTCACCCATCCCCGGGCGGTGACGCGTTCTCCGGGGGAGCGTTTCAGCAGGCTCCGTACGTAGCTGTCTGGTTGAATCATTGCGTTGGTCGTTTCGCGGTCACTGATCTTCCAACCGGTCGAAAACCTGGCAGGCCGTCTCCAGCAGGTGCGGGTTGTCGCCGCGGTCCTTCAGTTCCAGCGCCAGCGGAAACCGGTCCTGGCCGCCGCGCAGCAGTTCCATAGCCTTCTTCCAATCGATGGTGCCGCCTTCGGCAACCAGCGGGGCGAGGTGAGCGTCTTCCTTGCCGTTGTTGTCGTGCACGTGGGTGGAGCGTATGCGCGCTTTCATCAGGTTGAATTCATGCTCCACACCCGCGCCGATGTTGGCGTGGCCGGTATCGAACACGTAGTTCATGCCGACGTGAGTCAGTTCTTCGAACGTCGCCAGCTTCTCGGCGCTGGAAAGCTCGTTGGGAATGTTCTCCAACAGAATCTCCACGCCGCGCCCGCGGGCGAACAGGTTGAGTTCTTCGAGCGCGCTCCAGGCGGCGTCGAACTTGCGCAGGTCGAACTCTTCGCCGCCCACTCCCATGTGCTGGACCAGGTACTTGAAGGGAATCGTCTCGGCGATTTCCAGGGCGCGCTTGACCTCGTCCACCATGTGCAGGCGTACGCTCTTCACCGGCTCGGTGATGGTGATCACGGCGTGCGGCCCCGACCGGCCCCAGATCTCGTCGCTGTACATGGGCGAGTGCAGCGAGTGGAGCTTCAAATCGGAATCGCGGAACCAGTGGCCGAGCTCGGCGATCTGCGCCTTATCGCGATAGTCCATGTGCTGGCGCGCGCAGAATATTTCCACCGCGGGAATTCCGGCCTGCTCGATCTTGCCGAGCAGCGCCGAGGTCAGCCGGTGATTGACGAACAGATGGGTGGAGAGTACGTGATTCATCGAGTTCTCAGTGTCTGAGGCAAAAGTTCGAAAGATTTATTAGCCGCCGATGAACGCCGATGAACGCCGATAAGCATCTTGTTTTTATCGGCGTGAATCGGCGTTTATCGGCGGCCATTTGTCTTTTGCTGGACTTCACTCTAGTGTCCTTCCGCCGTACCCTCGGTACGGGGATCGGGCGCGCCTTCCAGCCAGCCGTTGTTCCAGCGGATGGCCGCCGCCTCGCCCTGCGCGTTGACGCGCCTCACCACATAGCCGCGCTTTTCCAGCAGCGCCACCGTATCCGGAGAGAAGCCAGGTTCCATGGAGAGCACATCGGGCATCCACTGATGGTGGAAGCGCGGCCAGTTCACGGCGTCCTGCACGTTCATGCCGAAATCCAGCACGTTGACCACGACTTCGAGCACCGTGTTGATGATGGTCGGCCCGCCCGGCGACCCCACGGCGAGCACCGGTTTGCCATCCTTCAGCACGATGGTGGGCGTCATGGAAGAGAGCGGGGTTTTGCCCGGCGCGATGGCGTTACTCTCGCCCTGAATCAGGCCGTACATATTGGCTTCGCCCGGCTTGGGCGCGAAATCGTCCATCTCGTTGTTCAGCAGGAATCCCAGGCCGGTGGCCGTCACCTTGCTGCCGAAGCCGCCGTTCAACGTGTACGTCACCGCCACCACGTTGCCTTCGGCGTCGGCCACCGTATAGTGCGTGGTCTCCACCGATTCATGCCCGTCGAACACCGTGGCCTTGATCTGGCTGCTGGGCGTGGCGCGCTCCGCGTCGATGGACGCGCGCTGCCGGGCGATGTACCTGGGGGAGAGCAGGAAAGTGAGCGGCACTTTGAAGAAATCCGGATCGCCCAGGTGCTCGGAGCGGTCGGCGAAGTAGCGGCGCATCGCCTCCGTCATGTAGTGCACCACGCCGGCCGATCCGGCACCGCCCTTTTCGTACCCGGTGGTGTCCAGCATGCCGAGCATTTGCAGAATGCCCACGCCGCCCGAGCTCGGCGGCGGCGCGGTCACGATGGTGTAGCCGTGATACGCGCCGGTGAGCGGCGCCCGCTCGTGCACCGTGTACCGCTTCAGATCGGCTTCGGTGACGAGGCCGCCATGCGCCGCCATGTCCCTGGCCAGCAGTCGCGCCGTCTCGCCTTCGTAGAAATCCTGCGAGCCGAGTTTCTCCACCCGTTCCAGCGTGCGCGCCAGTTCGGGCTGCACCAGAAGTTCGCCGGCTTCGTAAAACTTCCCGTCCTTGAGAAAAATGCGGTTGGATTCCGGAAAGCCGCTCAACCCGCGCGCGCCGCGCAGCGATTGCGCCAGTGCATACGACAGCGGAAAGCCTTTCGCCGCCAGCTCCACCGCCGGGTGCACCAGTTCCGCCCATGGTTTCCTGCCGTACTTCTTGTTGGCGTACTCCAGGCCGCGCACCGTGCCCGGCACGCCCACCGCGCGGTAGCCGGTCACCGAACCCTGGGTGGCCTTGCCGGCGGCGTCCAGGTACATGTTGCGCGAGGCAGCCAGGGGAGCGCGTTCCCGGAAGTCGATGAAGGAGGTGCGCCCATCGGCCAGGCGGATCAGCATAAATCCGCCGCCGCCGATGTTGCCCGCGCTCGGGTGGGTCACCGCCAGAGCCAGTCCCACGGCCGCCGCGGCGTCGATGGCGTTGCCGCCGTTTTTCAGAACTTCGAGCCCGATCGTGGTGGCGTGGCGTTCGCGGGAAACCACCATGCCGTGGCGCGCGCGCACCGGCTGCGCGGCCCACACCGGTACGGCGGAGGCGATCAGCAGGAGAGCTAACGTGTGGCGCATACCCTCGATTCTACTATGCGGTGTGCTTCAGTAACGCCCTCACGCCATCGGCGCAAAGCACGGCGGCGTGCCGGGACGCCGCGGGCAGGCCGCCCACCGCATCGTCGATCAGCGCCGTATGGAAGGCCGCCAACTCGCCGCGCGTCTTGCCGGCCATCCACTCCGTGAGGGCACTTCCGGCGGCGATCGAAGCCGTGCAGCCGCGCACCTTGTAGCGCACCTCCGCGGCGCGGCCGTCTTCGAACCGCACCGAGAGGCGCAGCGTGTCGCCGCATGCCGGAT
>JBEKDV010000062.1:0-27780 GCA_050014175.1 Candidatus Solibacter sp.
GCATATCTGCGTAGATTAAGTAACAGGTTCGGGGCGGAAACCCGCGCCCCGAACCCGTCCGGGGCCTGCCAAGATCTCCGGACAGTTTATTTTGCAAGTTCCTAGCTTTCGCCTGCCAACCCTCTGGGTCCGCCTTCCCCACCCTGGTTCTTAGTGCCTTGTGAACTTATCAAACACCGTCATCACGGGCAGCGCATTGCCGTCGGCGTCGAAGAATCCGCGCCCGCCGCGTTCGCCGGAGACCGCCGCTTCCCACCAGAAAACGCCTTTGCCGAGACCAAACGGCGTGGCTTGCACGGCACGATTCACCTCTTCCAGGAATTCCTTCTGCCCTGCGGGAGATTCCGCGAAAGGCGCCGGCTTCTTGGTGTATTCGCGCGGCTGCCAGTTGTAGGCGGCTTCCACCACCATGATGTCCTTATGATACTCGTTGGCCATGAAGATCAGGTTCTCCCGCAGATCGTTCAGGCTGCCGTGCCACCACGGGTAGTAGGATTGTCCGATCGCGTCGTACATCACGCCGTAGGAATTCAGCTTGTCGAAGAACCACTTGGTCTTGGCAGCGTCGCCGCCCTTATCGATGTGGATCATGATGCGCGGCCGCACGCCCGTGCCCGCGCCGGCTTCCACTCCGGCGATTCCGGCCTTGACGAAATCGGCGAAGTGGTCCCAATTGGCGGGCAGTCTGGCGTCGGGCCAGAGCATTCCGTTGGTGATTTCGTTGCCGATCTGCACCATGTCCGGCAGCACGCCGGCTTCCCGGAAGGCGATGGTGGTCTGCTCCGTGTAATCGCGCAGCGCCTGCACCATTCGTTCGTGCGGCATGCCTTCCCAGGCCTTGGGGATGAACTGCTTGCCCGGGTCGGCCCAGGTGTCGGAGTAGTGATAGTCCAGCAGGAAACGATAGCCGAGCTGATGGGCCGCCTTGGCCAGAGCGATGGTGTATTCCAGACTGTTGGGGAGTTGCGTCGGCGTGTGGAAGAGACGCAGACGGATCCAGTTATAGCCGTGGTCCTTGAAAATCTGCAGGGCCGGCTTGGCTTGGCCATTGTCTTTGAAGACCGTGCCGCGGTCTTCGTTCTGCTTGAGGAAAGACAGGTCGGCGCCGATCGCATAATCGGCGGCGCGCAAACCAGCGGCGGCGCAGATGAGAACCAGGAATGCCCGTTTCATGATCGTTTCACGCTCGACAGCGTACCACGCGGCTACCGGGCTGCCAATCGGAAGCACTCTCCCCGGACCCGCGCCGGCCGGGAATTATGGCGTGCGGATTCGGTCTGCCTGGCCAGGGTCAATGGTCCGAAAATGCTTGAGGTTCCAGCTCGCGCAGGCGTTTTTCCCGCTCCCCGTCGATCAGATCCGGGATCGAAACGTCCGTCGGCTCACCCTGGTAAACCCAGACGCCGCACTCTTTCTTGAGCAGCGCTTCGGCACAGAGAGGACGAGGGGTGTTCTGGTCGAGAGAGAGCTTGGTGGTCATAATGGAACCGTATAATGGGAAAACCCACTCGTCAAACCCATTTACGCACACGCTTGTGACGGCGTCCCCTTATAATGTCCAGCCCTAGTTCAGGCCGCACATGCCGGGAGTGGGGCAGCGTCCGCCGGATGGGCAGGTGGGCATTTCGGCGCTCTTCGACGCACCGTTGGCGCGCGCCGAGAAAGTCGAGAGCTCCCGCTGCAGATGCTTCTGGCCGCAAGATGGGCAAACCAGGGTATCCGCGTCGGCGGAGCGGCGAACCAGTTTCTCGAACTTGGTTCCGCAATCGGCACAAAGGTATTCGTAGATCGGCATGGCTTTGAAAAGTCCCCTACTCCAATATTAGATTACAAATGCGGTCCATCACACCGCGCACTTCGGCGGCGGACGGGCCGCCATAGTTGTTGGCCAGGATGGAAAAGGCAACCCACGTGCCATCGGGCCGCTGCAGGTAGCCGGAAAGCGCGCTGACGTGCGACAGGCTCCCCGTCTTGGCATGCACCCGGCCGGCGGCGGCGGTGGCGCCGAAGCGCGAGCTGAGCGTGCCATCCTGCCCGCCCACCGGAAGAATGGAAATCCATTGCTCCCGCGCCGGCGAATCGTACATGTAGCGCAGCAGTTTGAGCACGGTCGATGGGGTCACCAGGTCGAGGCGGCTCAGCCCGGAGCCATCCATCAGGCGGTAGCCGGCCGGGTCTATGCCGGCTTCGCCGAGGAACGCGCTCATCTCCGCCATGCCCGCCTCGAAGCTCCCCACGTGGCGGCGCGCGCGACCCACGGCGCGGAGCGCCAGTTCCGCGTGCAGATTCTGGCTGACCTTGGCGGTGATGCGCAGGTCTTCGATCAACGGCGCCGAAACCCGCCGGGCGAGTTCGATGCCGCTGAGCGGCGGCGGTTCCGGGGCCTGCGTCAGGTCGGCGAAGCCGTCCGGGTACAGGTGCTCGGAAACGGCGGATCCGCTCACCGTGACGCCACGCTGTTCGAGCGCCGTGACGAGCGCCTGGGCGGCCAACTGCGCCGGGTCCTCCACGCCGATGAGCAGGTCCTCCCCGCGGTCGCGCAGCGGAATGGCGCCCCACAGCCGTGCGTCGCGACTGCCCGGGATGCGCTCGAAGCGGATGCGGCGTTCGCCGCCGGCGGCCACCGTGCGGACGCGGTTCTCGATGCGGTAGTACTCCATCGGCGGCAGCAGCGAAAGCGCCGCGGGTTCGCCGACATTGGCCCCCGGACGGACGGAGAGGGTGAGCACATTATCGGCCAGCGTGAGGGCGGAAATGGGCGGACCATCGTCGGACTGCGGATCGTCGATGGCCCAGCCCACAGCGTAGGGCTGCCACACGTACCACGTGTCGTCGCCGATGATGTCGCCATCCACGCGCTTGACGCCGCGGGCGGCCAACTGGGCGGCCATGTCCTCGATGGCGCCCAGCGGGTTGCCGGTGACCTGGCCCATGCGGTACGGAACGGCGCGCGCGGAGAGATTGGGGTCGCCGCCGCCGGCCAGACGCAAAGGACCGCGGATGCGGCCCGCTTCGTCGGGCGGGGCTGCGGCCAGCACGCGGGTTTGGAACGTGAAATCCGCGCCCAGCCGCGTGAGCGCCAGCGCGGTGCTGAAGAGCTTGACGTTGGAGGCGGGAACGAAATAATGGTCGGGGTTGAGTTCGTAGAGCGTCTTGCCGGTGGCCAGGTCCACGATCTGGATGCCCCAGAACGCGGTGCGCGCGGCGGGAGAGGAATCGAGCAGCTTCTGAATGCTCCCCGGCAGCGCGGCGCAGAGCAGTTGCGCGCCCAGCAGGAACAACGCCGCGGCGCGCTTCATCTTCCCGTCACCTTCGCTTCCAGCCAGATCAAGAGCAGCAGGGCCATCACCAGAAAGGTACCAAAGAGGGGGATGCTCATGACCACGCCGATTCCCCATTTCGACGCGGCGTATCCCAGAGTGGCCGGGGCCAGCAGACCACCGGCCAGCGCAAACGAAAAGATGCCGTTGAAGAACCCGGGATGATAGTAGGGGAAGCGGCGGCCGATCGCCTCCGCCACCAGCGGATAGATGCTGGCGAAACCTGCGCCCACGAAGCAGGCGCCGACGGAGGCGCCGAACGCGTTATCCGTGAAAACCAGCACCAGGCAGCCGAAGATGGCGCTGAGCATGCTGCCCATGAGCACGCGTCGATGGCGGACGCGCGGCAGAACGGCCACCGCCACCAGGCGTCCGCTGATCAGGAACAGCCAGTAGAGGGCCAGGATCATCAGCGAACTGGAAGGGCTCAGCCCCACGCGCCGGATCAGGAAGATGGGCAGCCAGCCGCCAATCGACCATTCATTGCCGAACTGAAAGAAGAGCAACAGGGCGAAGAGAACCGCGCCCAGGCTGCGGAAATCCCGCAATGCCTGGCGAAACGTGGGATGCGTGCCTTGGGGCGCCGCGGCATAGGACTTTCGGGCATAAACCCCGGCGAAAAAGCCGGGCACCAAAGCCATGAGGATCAGGATACTGGGAACGGTATAGGCATAGAAGGTGCCGGCCACCAGCAGAGTGGCGGCCAGGCAACCGAGGCCGTACAGAATGCCCCCTTTGTTGACCGTCCCGGCCGCGTCCGTCTGGTAGCCGGGCGAGATGGCGTGGAACAGCGCCAGATTGAGCAGACCGGCGGCCGCGCCCAGCACCAGCATGCCGGCCACCCGCCACCAATCGGACAGCGGCGGCGACACCATCGCCAGGTAGAGGAGGGCGATACAGGAAAGGCCGCAGGCGGAGACCAGCAGGAAGGCCGGATTGCGGCGCCGCATGATGGGCAGGGCGAAGCGCGCGGCGGCGCCAATGCCGATGGCGAAGCTGAGGAAATAGTTGCCGGCGCCGATGAAATCCGGCGGGTCGCGGTGATAGCCCCAGGCGGGCAGGATGGCGCCGAGGAGGGCCATGAGAAATCCCGAAACCAGGAAGCCGGCCAACGCGCTTCCGCCTCCGGACACACGAGTACCGTCGGCGTTGCCTGCGATGTTCACTGTCTTCGATTGTAATATTCCCAAGATCCACGTGGGACGGACCATCGCCTTTTGTGGCCGGTCACCCAGCACCGCCTTTCGGAATCCGTAGATTGGGCTCCCAAAAACCGTATGATTCGCCAATCGCCACCTGTTGTTGCAACACGTTGCGCGTGGCACGGGGCGTGCACTGTTGCGGTAGTCAGGTTTTCGTTTAGAGGATTTGCTTGCTTTGGTGAGTTGCCTCCCGTCTGCGCAATTTGCCACCCCCGCTCCGGGATCATCTCCCCGGTAGCGGGGATTTTTTTGCCTCTGGTAGACTGGTGTTCTCACGCTCATGATGGGATTTTATGCTCGATACATGGATCGGTGGGAGCGCCAGCTCGCCTTGCGCGACACGAACCGGGTAGTGCGTCCATTCGAATGGGGCACGGATTGGCTCAACAGCCTGGATTTCCCCAACTGCCCGGCGGACGTCAATGGGAATTCCGCCGAATGCGTCTCCCGCTTCGTTACCGAGACGCTGGCGGATTCCGACCGCTTTTTCTCCTATGAGCCAGTGCGGGATTACCGCCTGGAAGGCGACCGCCTGACCTTCACCAGCCCGGTCCGGACCCGCTATCCGGAGAATAATACGGCACATGCGCTGTGGTTCCCGGCGCCCAACGACAAAGGGCGGGTGGTGATCGTTCTCCCGCAGTGGAATTCCGGACCGGACGGCCACGTGGGGCTGGCTAAATTGCTCAATCGCGGCGGCATCAGCGCCCTGCGCATGACCATGGCGTATCACGCCGAGCGCAAACCCCCCGAAACCGAGCGCGCGGATTACCATGTTTCGAGCAATGTGGGCCGCACCATTCATGCGGGCAGGCAATCGGCGGTGGATGTGCGCGCCTGCGTGGATTGGTTGGCGGCCAGGGGATACAGCCGGTTGGGAGTCCTGGGCACCAGCCTGGGTTCCTGCGTGGCGTTCATCGCCGCGGCGCATGACACCAGAATCCGCATGGGCATCTTCAATCATGTCTCCATGCACTTTGCCGACCCGGTTTGGACGGGACTCTCCGCCAAGAACGTGAGCTCGGCGTTCGCCGGCCACGTCACCCATGAGGAGTTGCGCCGCTACTGGAGCGTGATCAGCCCCGCCAGTTACCTGAAACGGTTTCAGGGACGGGATTTGAAGACGCTGTTGATCTGGGCCAGCCACGATAGCACCTTCCTGCCGGTCTACTCCCAGCAGGTTCTGGCCAGCTTCCGGGAGCTGGATCTGCCCCATAAAGTCTTCAATCTGCCCTGCGGTCACTACACCACCGGGCAGTTTCCGTTTAACCTCCTGGATGGCTTGGTAATGTGCCGGTTCGCGGCCGCGAATCTGTAACCTAAATACTGCATTATTTTACAGATACGCGGAACCTCCGGCTCCTGCACTGGACTATGGAAAACTGTATTGACAGGCGAGTGAAGCGCATGCAAGGATATGGGTATCACTGAAAAAGGAGGTGGTCCAGCATAATGGAAAGTAGCAATAGACCGCGAGAGGTGGCCGACTGTTAAAGTCGAGCCTCTAACGTAGCCGATTCCGCTTCAGTGGCGGGATCACGATCCTGTGGACCGGCTGCCTCTTGCGCTGGTTGAAAGCCTCAGGCATCTCCAAGGCTGTTTGAACCCCCGTGTGCCGAAAGGCTCACGGGGGTTTCGATTTCTGCTATACTGGAAATCTCGAAAGGACCCCCTGGTAACAACAATGAAGGCTGGAATTCACCCCGCTTACAACGAAATTAATGTCACCTGCGCGTGCGGCCACACCTTCAAGACGCGCTCCACCCACAAGGGCGACATGCGTGTGGAAATCTGCTCTTCGTGCCATCCGTTCTTCACCGGCCGGCAGAAGCTGATGGAC
This sequence comes from Candidatus Solibacter sp., assembly GCA_050014175.1. Lineage (GTDB taxonomy): Bacteria > Acidobacteriota > Terriglobia > Bryobacterales > Bryobacteraceae > Solibacter. The sequence goes on from JBEKDV010000062.1 coordinate 6,363, forward strand.
ACCGCCGGACGTATCGATCGCTTCGAAAAGAAGTATGCGGTTTCGCGCGGCGCCAAGAAGGTTGTTCAACCGACGGCGTAGAGTCTCTCCACCCAACCAACCCCTGGAAAATCAAAAAGGCAGGCGGAATACCCTCGGGGTCCGCCTGCCTTTTTGGCTTTGCCGGGGTGGTGCGGATTTACTGTTTCTTGCGCTGCTCGTCGTGCTGTCTGCGCTGGCGCTCGCGCTCCGCGTGAAAAGCCTCGTACAAGGGCTTCTGGTCGGGACGCAGCAGGGCGTTGATGCTGTCGATCTGGTGATTGTGAATGGCTTCGCGATCGGGATGCCACTTCTCATTTACGGCATCGTGGTCCCGCTTCATCTTTTCGTTCAGCTTGACAGCTTCATCGCGGGTTCGATCCAGCACGGCGTTCAGTGCGGCCACCTGCTGGCTATCCAGTTTGACCGCGCTCGAAAGATCGGCCACGTACCTCTTGCGAAACTCCTCCGGACTCAACTTTTTTGGGGGGGCGCCGGGATCCCTGCCGGACTGCACCGGGCTGATGGAATAGAGCCTGTAGGAAAACGCCCCAAGCACTGCCCCGCTGAAAAAGATGAGGAGCGCGGAAAGCGCGGCGGAGAGTCCTAATTTGGGCATGACTCCTCTTTAGCGGCCCGGTCGTTCGACGGAAAGTTCCAGAGTGGCCGGATTGACAAGATCCACCGAATCGGTGGCGTTGGCTTCGGCCAGGGCTTCCACGTAGGTCTGGTTATAGTCGATGGAACTGGACCGCGGAATCGACATGTAGATACCCAGTACGAGCGAGAGGGCAACCGCCGCCGTCGTCAATGCGTTGGCCATGCGACGGAAGGAGAACGTGAATCGCTGGCGCGATTCGATACGCGCCCAGAGATTGGGCATGAAATTCGCGTTTGTCTCGGGCGCCGCACAGGCGTCCTGGTAGGCCCGGAACAGTGCATCGAGCTGCTGATCGTCGCTACCGTACATGGAATTCATAATAGCTCTACTCCACCGGCTTTACCCGGCTCCTTCTTTTTTCGCCGATCCGAACGCCTTCAGAACTCTCTGCCTGGCGCGAAACAATCGGACCTTGAGAGCATTTTCGTTAACTTTGTAGACCTTTTCAAGCTCTTTTAATGAAAGGCCTTCCACTTCCTTCAACATCAGCAAAATACGGTCCGCCTCGGATACCGCGCCGAGCAGCGAATCCACCGATTCGCGAACCTTCTTTTGGTGAATCTCGTCTTTTTCGGCCTTCCCGCCCGCCATCGCATCGGCCAGCATCACCTGCTGCTCGCTCAGGTCCGACATGCGAAATTCCTGCCGCCGGCGCTGCTTCCGCAAGTAATCGTAGGCCGCATTCACGGTCAGACGGTACAACCAAGGTTCAAAGACCTCTGCCGTCCGCAATTGATCGAGGGAAAAATAAAGCCGCAGGAAAACTTCCTGAGCGACATCCTCGACGTCTTCCGGACGCGCGATCAAACGGGTGATCGTCCCCAGAATGCGCTTCCGGTACGCCAGAACGATTTCGTTGAATGCCGCCGCGTCGCTTTTCTGCGCGCGCCGGATCAGTTCGAAATCAACCAGCATGCAGCACCATGGAAAGTGCCGGCACCCGGAAACAACATTCGCTCCGATTTGTAAGGCGTACCAGCAAGTAGACAGGTTACAAGGCTTTGCGGGGAAACGCAAAACGGCGTTTTGGCCTCCCCCGAGCGCGCACACCTGGCCCTATGGGGCCATGCCGGGCGCAACGCTCCCGCGGTTCTTAGGATCATGTAGTTGTTACCATTATTCCAGATGTCCCCGAAATGTGCTCTTGGTCCACGATGTGCACCCCGGCGAGGGCGGCCGCCTGGCCGCTTAGAGCTTCGTAAACCATTCATTCGACGACGAGTTTTCCTGGTGGTGGCGTGAAAGTAATTCTCTTCGGCGCGACAGGCATGGTGGGGCAGGGCGTTTTGCAGGAGTGTCTCGAAAGCGGTGAGGTGGATACCATCCTCTCCATTGGCCGCCGACCGGCCGGCCGGCAGCACCCGAAACTGCGCGAGATCGCGCACCAGGACTTCGCCGATTTCTCCGCCATCGAGGAGCAACTCGCCGGATTCGACGCCTGCTTTTTCTGTCTCGGCGTTTCCTCTCTCGGCATGAGCGCCGGGGATTATGAGCGGGTGACGCACGATTTCACCCTCTCGGCCGCGCGCACCCTGGCCCGCCGGAATCCCAAAATGACCTTCATCTACGTGTCGGGAACCGGCACCGACAGCTCCGAACACGGTTCCACCCGGTGGGCGCGGGTGAAGGGCCGCACGGAAAACGAGCTATTCCAGTTGCCTTTCAAAGCGGCCTACGCGTTCCGCCCGGCTTACATCCAGCCGCTGAGCGGAATCGTGCCGAAAACAGCGTGGCTTCGAGCCTTGTATGGGGTGGCAGCGCCCTTGTACCCACTATGGAGATTGCTCTTTCCGAAGTTCGTGACCACCACCACGCAGGTGGGCCGCGCCATGATCCACGTCGCCCGGGAAGGCGCCCCCAAGCGGGTGCTGGAAAATCGCGACATCAACGCACTCTGCGTTGAGGAAGGCTGATGGGGGCGCGGTAGCGCTTCATGCTTTCGGATCCCTGTTGGCTAGCAGTTTCCTCCCGCGGGATTTGACCCCGGCGGCCAAGATCGCCCTATGGTAAAGGGGTGCTCCCGGCTTGTCAATTGTTGACTGCGCCGCATACGCCGCACTGTGAAAAAGTCATTATGGGCCGCCGATGAACGCCGATAAACGCGGATAAGCAACCTCTTGTTTTCATCGGCGTTCATCGGCGTTCATCGGCGGCCATTCTTTGTTCCATGGTTGTGACGGTCGCGGTCACGGCTCCGCTCGCGCACTCTGCTAGCCTGAAGGTATGCAGTTTTCCGAGTCGATTTTCGCGGCGCGCTTTGCCATCACTTTGCAGGATCTGGAGAAGTATCTGGGTGAAGCGCTCTCCCAGGGGGGCGATTACGCGGACCTCTATTTCGAATACCTGGTGACCAGTTCCATCGGCATCGATGAATCCATGGTGAAAAGCGCCGCCCAGGGCGTTTCCATGGGCGTCGGCGTGCGCGTGATCTCTGGCGAGCGCACCGGGTACGCCTACAGCGACGATCTGTCGCCCGAGAAGATTCGCAAGGCGGCCAACGTGGCCGCCCACATCGCCGCGGCGCCGGCCAAAGTAGGGAAATTCGACCTCAATGAGGGCCACAAGCACAACCTGTACCCGGTGCTGACCGCGCCCACCGAAACGGCCTTCAGCCAGCGCGTGGACCTGGTGAAACGGGCCGACCGCGCGGCGCGCGCATACGATCCGCGCATCTTCCAGGTGCAGGCGGTCTACGCCGACAACTTGCGGCAGGTGCTGGTGGCCACCAGCGAAGGCCGCCTCTCGGTCGACCGCCAGCCCCTGGCGCGGCTCAGCGTCTCGGCGCTGGCGCGGCAGAGCGGCGGGCCCCCGCAACGCGGCCACTCCGGCGGCGGCGGACGCATGGAACTGGATTATTTCCTGCAGGAAAAGACGCCCGAGTACTTCGCCCACGAAGCGGCGCGCGAAGCCATCACCATGCTCGACGCCGTGGAAGCGCCGGCCGGCGAGATGACCGTCGTGCTGGGGCCCGGCTGGCCGGGCATCCTGCTGCATGAAGCCGTGGGCCACGGCCTGGAGGCCGACTTCAACCGCAAGGGCGTCTCCGCCTTCAGCGGGCGCATGGGGCAGAAGGTGGCCAGCGATCTCTGCACCGTGGTGGACGATGGCACCATCGGCAGCCGGCGCGGATCCCTCAACGTGGACGATGAAGGGCAGCCCACCAGGCGCAACGTCCTCATCGAGAACGGCGTTCTGCGCGGCTACCTCCAGGACAAGCTCTCTAGCACCCTGCTGGGCGCGGAATCCACCGGCAGCGGGCGGCGCGAAAGCTATGCCTACATCCCCATGCCGCGCATGACCAATACCTTCATGATGGCCGGGGAGAGCGATCCCGAAGAAATCATCCGCTCCGTGCCCAAGGGGCTCTACTGCGCCAACTTCGGCGGCGGCCAGGTGGATATCACCAGCGGCAACTTCGTCTTCTCCGCGTCGGAGAGCTACTTCATCGAGGACGGCAAACTGACGCGTCCGGTGCGCAACGCCACCCTGATCGGCAACGGGCCGGAAGCCTTGAAGTACGTCAGCATGGTGGGCAACGATCTGCGCCTGGACGAGGGCGTCGGCACCTGCGGCAAGGACGGGCAGAGCGTGCCGGTGGGAGTGGGAATCCCCACCATCAAAATCGACAAAATGACCGTAGGAGGCACGGCTTGAGCGCCAATCACCTGTTGGAACTCGCGCAGGATATCGTCAAGCAGGCGCAGACGGCGGGCGCGAGCGACGCCGAGTGCACCATCGCCGAGGGCGAGGAGTTTTCCGCCAACGTGCGCATGCGCGAAGTGGAGAACCTGAAGGAAGCCGGATCGCGCGGCGCCGGCCTGCGCATCCTGATCGGGCGGCGCACGGGCGCGTCCTACACCAGCGATCTTTCCCATGAGGGCGTCGCCCACCTGGTGAAATCGGCCATCGAGCTGGCCGATATCACCACCGAAGATCCGCACGCCGGTTTGCCCGGCCCCGAAGAGTTCGGCACCCTGCCGGGCGACCTGGGAATGTACTCCCCCGAGGTCGCCGAACTCGATACCGCGTTCAAAATCGAGACCGCCAAACGTGCCGAAGACGCTGCGCTCACCAGCGATCCGCGCATCTCCAACTCCGAGGGCGCTTCGTTCGACAACCACGTGGGAAGGCACATTTTCGCCAATTCGCGCGGCTTCGCCGGTGAGTACCAGAGCAGCTACTGCTCGCTCAGCACATCGCCCGTGGCGCGCGAGGGCGAGAGCATGGAACGCGACTACTGGTACACCATGGCGCGCGGGTTCTCCGGATTGGAGGCTCCCGAGTACGTCGGCCGCATGGCGGCGCAGCGCGCCCTGCGGCGGCTCCATGCGGTCAAGGTGGAGACGCAAAAGGTGCCCGTGGTGTTCGAACCGCGCACCGCCCGCAGCCTGCTGGACAACATCTTCGAAGCCGTCCACGGCATGTCCGTCTACCGGCAGGAATCGTTCCTCGCCGGCAAACTCGGCGAAAAGGTGGCCAGCGACGAGGTCACCATCATCGACGATGGCACGCTCCCCGGCCTCTTCGGCACCACGCCCTTCGACGATGAGGGCGTAGCCTCCCGGCGCACCGTGGTGATCGAGCGCGGCGTGCTCAAGAGCTACCTCATGAACACCTACGCGGCGCGCAAGCTGGGGATGAAGACCACCGGCAACGCCTCCCGCGGGCTCACCGGCAACGCCGGAATCGGGCGCGGGAACTTTTTCCTGGAGAAGGGCGTCCAAACCCCCGAGCAGATTATCGCCGGAATTCCCAACGGGTTCTATGTGACCGAGTTGATGGGGTTCGGCGTCAACGTGGTGACGGGAGATTACTCGCGCGGCGCGGCCGGACTCTGGATCCGCAATGGAGAACTGGCGTTTGCGGTCAGCGAGGTGACCATCGCCGGGAATTTGAACGACATGTTGCGCGGCATTGAGGCGATCGCCAGCGACTTGGAGTTTCGCGGATCGGTCGCAGCGCCTACAATCAAGATGGGAGAAATGACCGTTGGTGGTAAGTAAAAAAGCGCCTCCGAAACCGAAATCCTCCATCCCGCCGATGGTGATCGTGATTGGCCTGGTGCTCGTGCTGGGCCTCGCCGGTTTTCTCTATCTCGACCGCGCGGCCAATCGGCCGCCGCCGCCCCCCCCGCCGCTCACCGGACCGGCGCGGGCGTATGCCAAATATCTCAAGCTGACGAATGTGGAGATGAAAGCCCACGAAAGCTATCTGAAGCAGAGCGTGGTGGAGATCCTGGGCAACATTCAGAACGTGGGCGACCGCATCGTGAAGACGGTGGAGATCAACTGCGTCTTCTACGATGCGTACGGCCAGGTGGTGTTGCGCGAGCGGGTCCCCATCGTAAGTCCCAAGATCGGCGCCGTAGCGCCCGACCAGATCAAGCCCTTCCGCCTGCCCTTCGACAACGTTCCGGAGAGCTGGAACCAGGTGATGCCGCAACTGGTGATGGCGGGCATCGAGTTTCAGTAGAAGCGGCGGTGCTGGCTACAAGTCTTCGGGCTGCAGCCCGGTCTTCTTGGCGATTTGCGAGAGAAGCCCGGGGCCGACTTCTTCGTGGTCATGGAACGCAAACGTGTAGTTGGGCCACCCGGCCCGCTTGAGCCGGCGGTGAGAACCCTTTTGCCAGGCGACCTCCCATCCTATCCGTTGAAGCGCAGACAGGAGTTGCTTCGCTTTGACCGATCTCCAATGGCTCATGCCACCGAAAAGACCTTGGTGAATGGTTCGGGAATCTCCTCGCCATGATCGATGCAATCCGCGGCAACGCGCAGCGCAAGCGCTCGGACGGCGGCAATCGCCGACTCGCGGGTTGCACCGTACGCCATCACCCCCGGCATCAACTCGATATCGGCCCACCAGCGGCCGTCATCCTCGCGCCCGACGAGGATCGGAATGGATTCTACCGTGATTTGCTCCATCGATCTCTCCTCTACATTATAGTGCTGGAGGCCCGGTTGCCCGGCATCGGAATTCACAGCAGGAGTTTCTCGGCGGTCGCCATGGGCAAAAACAAGGTCCGCGGCTGGCTGGCGAGCGGCCGGAAACCGTAACGTCGGTAGAAAGCGGCGGCGTCATCGTTCTTGGCGTCCACCAGGAGCGCAAAGACTGCCGGCGGCGCCTGCAACGTCCGCCCTAGTGCATCGGCGAGCATCGCCGCTCCCAGGCCGCGTCCCCGAAACTTGAGGTCCACCGCCAGGCGTCCGATACGCACGGCCGGCAGGGTTGGGTAGCGTGGTAAGCGCTTGACGATTTCCGGAGGAAGCTGAGGCGTGGGGATGCTCGCCGCGGCGATCGTGTAGTAGGCGGCAAACTCGCCGGTAGCCGCCTCAATCACGACGAAACAAGTCGCCACCCGCCGGCGGATGTCCTGTGTGGCTTGCGTCCGCAGATACCGGTCGAGTGCTTCTTCGCCGCAAGCGAACGCCGCGCGGTCGTGGCTCTCGTTCAACGGTTCCACCCGGAAGGGACGCTTCACGAGGAGCCAAAAAGCTCGCGGCGGCGCTTGAACGCGCGCCGCAGCGCGGGCGCGGGATCGGGCGGATTGAGAATTGCCTCGGCGATTTGGCGCTGGTCTTCCACCGAGAGGCGGATGATGTCGGTCGCCTCGATGGTCCGGCAGGCGGCTTCTCGCGCCGCCGCCACTACGAAATCCGTGAGCGTGCGCCCTTCGATTTCCGCGGCGCGCTTGAGCATCGCGTGAATGTCGGCGGGCAATCGCGCTTCGAGGCGGGCGGTAGGGGAAGCCTTCTCCATACGCCCAGCATACGGCAATTTGCCGTATGCGTCAATGTTAAGCTTCGAACCCGCCGGGCATCGGCCCACCCTACTTGAACCGGATCCGGATGCGATTTTCCTTGCCGCCGTAGACCAGTTCCAGGTCTTTCATCTTCTGATTTTCCATGGGGAAATACAGGAATCCCGAGACCGGCTCTTCGATCTTCTTCTCCGGCAGCACCTTGGCATCCAGGAGCTTCTTGAGCGGGCTGTCTTGGTCCTTCCCGCTCTTCTCCGTGGAGGCTTTGACGCCGGTGTTCTGCGGGCCGGCGTCCGCGCCTCGGCCACCACCCATTCCCATGCCGCCGATACTCCAGCCGCGGCTGCGCTCCGCGCCTTGACCGCTGGGGCCGTCGTTGCGCATCAGCACCAGCCCGCCAGTGCCGGCTACCTGGTTGGGCGCCATCGGCTTGGTGCGATCGCCATCCTTATCCGTGCGCAGCAGGAAATCGTCGCGGTCGATGGTGATTTCCTTGGTGTACTTGGGCTCCACCTTGACCTGCGCCACGATGTAGTGCCCCCCCAAATCGTCGCCCAGCGCTTCCTTGACGGCGGCGGAATCGGTATAAATCGTGACGTTGAGGATCAGGTCTTCGTTTTCGCCGCGACCGCTCGCGGTGGTCTTTTTTGCGGCGCCGGAGACGAAAAGCGCGGACACCAGGAAGATCGCAAAGAAACGCGAGACCATAGGCAAATCCTCTGCACCAATTATAGCGGCTGGTACAATGTCTCTTTACCCCCATTTCCAGGAGCAATACCCAACATGGATGAAAAGGAGCGCTCGCGCGCTTTAGAACTCGCCCTCAGCCAGATTGAGAAACAGTTCGGCAAGGGCTCGATCCTGCGTCTGGGGTCGAAGGACGCCATCGTGCCCGTCTCGGTGATCTCGACGGGCTCGATTTCCCTGGACGCCGCGCTGGGCGTGGGCGGCTTCCCTCGCGGCCGCATCAACGAGATCTTCGGACCGGAGTCTTCCGGCAAAACCACCATCGCGCTGCAAGTCATCGCCGAAGCGCAGAAGGCCGGCGGCATCGCCGCGTTCATCGATGTGGAGCACGCCCTCGATCCGGCTTACGCGCGCAAACTGGGTGTCGATGTGGATAACCTGCTGGTTTCGCAGCCGGATTACGGCGAGCAGGCCCTGGAAATCACCGCGCACCTGATCGCTTCCGGACAGATCGACGTGCTGGTGGTGGATTCGGTGGCGGCCCTGGTTCCCAAGTCGGAACTCGACGGCGAGATGGGCGACAGCCACATGGGCGTGCAGGCGCGGCTGATGTCGCAGGCGCTGCGCAAACTCACCGGTTCGGTCAGCAAATCGCGCACCTGCCTGATCTTCATCAACCAGATCCGCGAGAAGATCGGCGTTATGTTCGGCAACCCGGAAACCACCACCGGCGGGCGCGCGCTGAAGTTCTATGCGTCCATCCGTCTGGACATCCGCCGCATCGCAGCCATCAAAGACGGCGACGCCGTGGTGGGCAATCGCACCAAGGTGAAGGTGGTCAAGAACAAGGTGGCGTCGCCCTTCCGCGAGGCCGAGTTCGACATCATCTACGGCGAAGGCGTTTCCAAGGAAGGCGACCTGCTCGATCAGGGCGTGGCGCAGAACATCATCGAGAAAAGCGGTTCCTGGTTCAGCTTTAAGGGCGACAGAATCGGTCAGGGCCGGGAGAATGCGCGGCAGTTCCTGAAGGATAATCAGGACATCCGGCAGACCATCGATACCGAACTCCGCAAGGCGTTGGGTCTGATCAAGCCGGACGGCGCCCCGGTAGCGTCGCCCGTGGAAGCTCCGCCGCCGCCCGCGGCCAAGCCGGTTCCCGCACGGCGCTAGAGAAGCGCGGCGGGCGCGCGCGAACCTATGAAGGAAGAGCAGCGGCAGCAGGCCATTTTGTTGCGGCTGGCGCGCATGCGGACCGCCGCGGGCGCGCCCGAGGCTTTCTTCGCGTCGGGCTTCCGCGCGCTCGATGAGTCGCTGGGCCGCGGATTTCCGCGCGGCCACATGGTGGAGCTCTTTGGACCCGCCGGCTGCGGGAAATCCACGCTCGCCATCCAGTGTGTCGCGCACGCCCAGAGGAATGCTCTCACCGCCGCCTGGATCGATGCCGACCATACCTTCGACGCCGCCTACGCGACGGAGTTGGGCGTGGACATGGAGCGTGTGCCCTTCGCCCAGCCCGCCACCGCCGAGCAGGGCATGGAAATCGCCCGTCAACTGGCGGGCTCGGGCGCCGTTGACCTGATCGTGGTGGACTCGGCGGCGGCGCTCGTCCCCCGCCTGGAACTGGAAACCGGCATCGGCCACGACGCTCCGGGGTTGCACAGCCGCGTGCTGGCGTCGAGTCTGCGTAAATTGCGTCAGACGCTGGCGAAATCCTGCGCCTGCGTCCTGTTTCTGAACCAGATGCGCAACCGGCCCGAGGCCTCGGCGGGAGAGGGCGAGACCAGCGCCGGCGGAGCGCCGCTCAAACTGCTCGCCGCCGTGCGTATCGCGCTCATCCCCTCCGCCGGAGGCCGCGTCGTGCTGCGAGCGCGGAAAAATAAGGTCTCCGAGAGCGTGGCGGAATGCGCGTTGGAGCGGCGCAGGGGCGCCGGATTCGTGGAAAGCCCGTAAAATTGGGGGTTCCAGCGCACCATATACAAAAAAACTGCGGAAAATCAGGGTTTTTGGCTTGTTTTTCCCTTTACATCCCTAGCCCCTTCCCTTATCATTGATTACGTTCAAGGCTTGGGCTCGTCGGAGTTCCGAGGCTGAAATTCGTTCGATGGCAAGCGTGGCGCGCAGCGCTACGGGAGAATTCAAAGGAGAAATATGGCGAATGTGAGAATGACCCAGACGCAACTGGTACGGTCGCTCGCGGAGACCTGCGAAGTCAGCAACAAGGTAGCCCGCGCGTTCCTGGACAAACTGTCCACCACGGCGATCGCGGAAGTGAAGAAGAATGGCGTGTTCGTGCTGCCCGGCATCGGCCGGTTGGTACGCGTGGACCGCAAAGCTCGCATGGGGCGCAACCCGGCGACTGGCGAGGCCATCAAGATCGCGGCCAAGAAGGTCGTGAAGTTCCGCGTGGCCAAGAGCGCGAAAGACGCAATTGTTCCCCCCAAGAAGGCCAAGTAGCCGGCTTCCAGGAATCATTGCCTGCAAATAGAGAACCCCGCGATGCCCAAACGGGCTTCGCGGGGTTGTTTTGTTTGCGGATCTCTTCTTGTTTGCGGATCTTTTGAAGCCGAGACGAACTCAGCCCATCTTGCGGGCTGATCCTCGAAGCCTACGCCTGCTTCTTTTCTTCGACCTTCTCTTCGTCACCCTTCAAGGCAGTCTTGAAGTTGCGGATCCCTTCGCCCAAACCTTTCGCGACTTCGGGAATTTTCTTGCCGCCGAACAACAGTACGGCAACACCGAGGATTACGAGAAGCTCAGGAAAGCCAATTGATCTCATGCGGCCTCCTTATATCAGCCATTGTATGGATTTCGTCAGGTCGCCGTCAACCGGCGTCTCCCGCCCCTATGGTAGCAGAGTGCGCAGGTTCTGGATGTCTTCGCGCATTCCGGCCGAGTACGGAGCCATCAGGACATTGGCCGCAAACCACATCACGCTGAGCGAAATCAGCCACCGCGTGAGCCGGTTGGCGCCCAGAACCACGCGCATCGCCACCGCAATCGCGAAGGGTAGTACCGCGGTCGCCACCCGGGCGTGAGGGCTCAGGTCGTTGATAATGTCCCCCGGTGACATTACCGGAGTCTAGGCACGGCTCCGCCGCCGGCGTCAAGATGTCGTCGGTTAGGGCCGGCCTGCTAACGGACGGCGGCATCCTGGTACCCCGGCGCGCCGCTTTCCCCTGGTGCGCTAGACTCAAGTTGATTTGTCTGAGACTCCGCCGCCAATGAGCAATTCCGGGCTCGAAACTCCACCACCCCCGCAAGCTCCGCGCGCCGCCCGCTTCTTTGCCGGCGTTTTGTGGAACTGGGTCGGCGTGGCTCTGAACGTTGCCATCGGCCTTCTGCTTTCGCCCTACATCATACGCAAGCTCGGGCCGGAGCGGTACGGCATCTGGGCGCTGGTGTTTTCTCTCGTCGAGTACCTCTGGTTTTTCGACCTCGGTTTCAACACTTCCGTCACCCAATTCGTGGCCAAATACCGGGCCAGGAACGAACCGGACCAGATCAACCGCGTGATCAACACCGGCCTTCTCTATTTCTGCGTCGTGGCCATCGTCTTCGCTCTCGCCACCCTCCTGGTCGCCTGGCGCGGCGTCGCGCTGTTCAAGATTGCCGACCCGGTCAACCGCGCGGACTTCCGCATCATGATCCTGATCGTGGGCCTGGGATGGGCGCTGAATTTCCCGCTGCATTTCTTCAGTTCCTGCCTGGACGCTTTTCAGCGCTACGACCATCTCACGCGCACCCTGGTGGCCCAACTCCTCATCCGCTCGGTGGGCTGCGCCCTGCTGCTCTATTTCGGCTTCGGCCTGAAAGAACTGGGCGTCGTGGTGGTCCTGGGGCAACTCGTGGGCAACTCCCTCGCCATGCTGGCTTTTCGCTCGGTGTTCCCCCAGATGCGTCTGTCTTCGCTCTACGTGAAATTCGCACTGGTCGGGGAGATGTGGAACTACGGAGTTCATTCCTTCCTCGCCAACATTTCCAACCTGCTGCTGAATCAGGCGGCGCCCGTCATGATCGGCCATTTCAGCAAGGTGGCCTTCGTGGGTTACTACACGTTTCCCTCGCGGCTGCTCAGTTACTCGGTGGAGGCCGTCACCCGGATCGGGTTCGTCACCCGTTCGAACGTAGTGGAAATGCAGACCAAGGGGGACGAAAAGGCCGTCTACAGCTTGGGCGTCCACTTGAACCGCTATTGCGTGACCCTCTTCCTCCCGCTGGTGATCTACCTTCTCGTGGACGGGACCGAACTCCTCCGCCGTTGGGTGACGCCGGAAGTGGCCACCGCTTGCGGACCCTTGTTGCCGGTGATTTCGCTCACCACGATGTTCGCCGTCGCCGGGCAGTTCAACTCCACCTCGATGCTCTACGGCTTGAACCGCCACGATCGCATGGCGAGGGGCCTGCTGGCGGAGGCGCTGCTGGGAATCCTCGGCATCTGGCTGGTGTTGCCGCGCTACGGCATCCTGGGCGTCGCCTGGGTGGTGGGCATGCTGTCCGTCCTGAACCGCGGCCTTTACGTGCCATGGCTGGTGTGCCGTGCCCTGCGATCGTCGTTCCTCGGCTACATGCGGGGAATCTACGCACGGCCGGTGCTCACCGCCATTCCGGTGCTGCTGCTCGCCCAGGCCCTGAAAGCCGCCGGCCTGAGCGGCCGCTCCTGGCCGCAGTTGATCCTGATGGGCGCTTTCACGTGCGCCGCCTTCTACCTTCCCGCCTTTTTCACCTGCGTCACCCGCGATCACCGCAAACTGATGCTGGACTCGGTGGCGGGCCGCCTGTTCCGCAAACTCGAAAGCGGGGCCTAAGCTTCCACAGGCAAAGCCCAATGCTTCCTCCCCTTCCCGCGAAGGTGCAAAATGCCTCACAATAGACCCTATGATCACCCTCAACGACGCTCGCAGGATAATTGCGGCCGCCGAGAAAAAAGCCACGGACATCGGCCAGCCCATGAACATTGCTGTCGTGGACGCAGGCGCAAACCTCATTGCACACGTGCGCATGGACGGCGCCTGGATCGGCAGTATAGATATCTCGATCGACAAAGCGTACACGTCTCGCGCGTTCGACATCGCAACCAAGAATCTGGCGGAACACTCCCAATCCGGCGGCCAGTTCTTCGGAATCCATGCCTCCAATTCCGGACGGATCATGATTTTCGCCGGGGGAGTGCCGCTCAAGCGCGACGGAATGGTTGTCGGCGCCATCGGCGTGAGTGGAGGCTCCGGCGAGCAGGATCATGCGGTAGCCGAGGCAGGCGCCGCTACGTTCTGAACAGTAGCTGCTACGTTCTGAACAATACCAACGAAACCGGCTAGTTTGCCCCTTCACACCCCGCGCAGGCGCGCCGCGGCCGACTCCGCCGTGATGTCGCGCTGCGGCGTCGCCAGCATTTCGTAACCCACCAGGAACTTGCGCACCGTGGCCGAGCGCAGTAACGGCGGGTAGAAATGCAGGTGCAGGTGGTGCTCGTCGTGCGGCGCGCCATCGGTGGGGCGCTGGTGGAAACCCAACGAGTAGGGGAAGGATACGTTGAACAGGCGGTCGTAGCGCGCCGTCGTGCGCTTCAGGATATCCGCCAGCCCATCGCGCTCCTCGCCGGTGAGTTGTTCGATCGAGGAGAGGTGGCGTTTAGAGATCACCATGGTCTCGAAGGGCCAGACCGCCCAGAAGGGAACCACCGTGAGGAAGGCCTCGTTCTCCTCCACCACGCGCTCGCCCGCCGCCTGCTCCAGGCGCGCGTACTCGCACAACAGGCACGTGCCCCGCTGTTCCCGCCACCCGAGCAGGCACGCCTGCTCTTTGGCGATTTCGTTGGGCAACGCATGGCTCGACCAGATCTGGCAGTGCGGGTGGGGATTGCTGGCGCCCATCATGGCGCCGCGGTTTTCGAAAATCTGAACGTAGTTGATCTCCGGCCGGGCGCCCAGTTCCTGGTACTGTTCCACCCAGGTATCCACCACCTGGCGCAGATCGGCCGCTTCCATGTTGGCGATGGTCAGGTTGTGGTGCGGCGAGAAACAGACCACGCGGCAGATCCCCGGCTCGGATTCGGCCACGAACAGGCCGTCGGTGCCGCGGCTGGCCGCCTGGTCGAAGCGGTCCACCGGTGTGCCGGGTTTGAGCGCGGCGAAATCGTTATCGAAAACGAAGGTCGAGGAGTACGCCGGATTGCGCACCCCGCCGGCGCGCGCGTTTCCCGGACACAGGTAGCAGGTGGGATCGTAATCGGGCTGTGCGGCGACCGCCTCCTCTTCCATCTGCCCCTGCCAGGGGCGCTGGGTGCGATGCGGTGAAACCAGCACCCATTCGCGCGTCAGCGGATTGAACCGGCGGTGAGGATCCTTCGTCCAGTCGAACATGAACCTCTATGGTAACCGCACGGCTCCCCAGCGTGGAGCAGCCTTTTAGGCTGCCATGACCCCATTCGTGGGGGCATTCTTCCTCGCCTTTCCGCTATTCCGCGCAGCCTCGTAGTACTCCCTCAGCGCCCCTTAGCGCCCGGGTAACTTGAGTTTCGGGCCGCGCAAAGCGTACCCTGGAGGAAGATTGCCTGTCTGATGGATACCTGGAGGATGCGTTATGCCCGCGCGGTTCGATAGTCTCGGCCTGGGAGACGCCTACCGGCGCGCTTATACGGCTGCCAATTACCGCCTGCGTACGTTGTCGGGCGGACGGTGGGCCGATCGCTGCCGCCCCACCGACATCGGCTTCCTCATGACCAACCTCTGCAACGCCAGGTGCGTGCACTGCGATATCTGGAAGAACAAGGGCAAGGACGACACGCCCACCGTGGACCAGTACAAGGCCACCCTGAACGATCTGCGCTCCTGGCTGGGCCCCGTGCACGTGTTTTTTAGCGGCGGCGAAGCGCTGCTGCGCCCCTATATGCCGGAGGTTCTGGCCCACGCGGCGTCCATCGGACTGTTCGCGGAAATTCTGACCCACGGCTATTGGGACGATCAGAGCCGCATCGAGAAGGCCGCGCTGGCCAATCCCGGCCGCATCACCGTCTCGCTGGACGGCATCGGGGAAACCCACACCCTCATCCGCGGCCGCGAAAACTTCTTCGAAAAAACCACCCGCACCCTGGAAACCCTCCAACGCGTGCGCGCCGAAAAAGCGCTCACCTATGCGATCCGGCTCAAAACCGTGGTCATGCGGCACAACCTCCACGACGTGGCCAACGTGGCGCGGTACGCCCAGCGGAACGGCATGGAGGTCTTCTACCAGGCCGTAGAGCAGAACTACAATACGCCGGAGGACCCGCGCTGGTTCGAGCACAGCGAGAACTGGCCGCAAGACGCCTCGCAAGCGGTATCGGCGGTGCGCGGCCTGATCGCTCTCAAGCGGCAGGGCCTGCCGATTCGCAACAGCTTTCAGCAACTGGAAACCATGGTTCCGTATTTCCGGAATCCGGACGCCATGCGGGTATCGGTCCAGCAGCACACGGCTCACCTCAAGCACCCCGTGTGCGCGGCGCTCACCAATATCCAGGTGATGCCGAATGGCGATGTGCTGGCCTGCTACGGAATGCCCCCCGTCGGGAATATTCGCACCACGCCCATTCGCGAGATCTGGCGCAACCGCCCGCAATGGTGGAAGGGCGGCTGCTGCCTGGAAAGCCGCTTCACTCCCGCCGAAGCGGAAACGCGCGGTCTGCTCACCATCGGCTCTACCGGCAGCCAGCCCATGGGCCATCCGTAATCCAAGCGGCCAGCCGCGACGCTAGAATAAGAAACATGACACTTTCCCGGATCCCCGTATGGATGGCCCAGCGCACGCCGCGCAGGGTCAAGACGGCGATCCACCACGTTCGCTTTCTGGACCGGACGCTCATGTCCCTCTATGGATCGCTCATCAAGGACAAGGTGATGTCCATTGAGGATGGTCCGATGCGGGGCATCAAGCTGGCGGCCAGCCAGCATACCTCGCACGCGCACATCAACGGGACCTACGAGCGCGACGTGCAGGAAGCCATCGACCGCATGGTACGCCCCGGCGACGTCTGCTACGATCTGGGCGCCAGCATCGGTTATATGACGCTGCTCATGGCGCGCAAAGCCAGCCATGTGTACTCCTTCGAGCCGGCGCCGCACGCTATCGCCGAAATGAAGCGCCACCTCGCCGCCAACTCGCTCGAGAACGTCACCATCGTGCCCTCTCCGGTGAGTAATGGAGTGCGGGAAGTGCGCTTCTGCCTGACCGATGGCGCCTATGGGTCGGCAATCAACGAGACCGAGACGCGATGGCCCGTGTTGCAGCTCCAGACCACCACCCTGAACCTCTTCGTCAAGGACCATCCGGTGCCCGACTTTATGAAAATGGACGTCGAGGGCGAAGAAGGCGCCGTGCTCGACGCGGCCGGCGACCTTCTGGCGCAACGCAAAACGTCGATTTGCTGCGAGGTCCACAGCCGCGAGGCCGCGCGCTCCGTGCTCGGCACGCTGCAGCGATTTGGCTATCGTGTGACCCTGTTGGACGGCACTCCGGCGAAAGTCCCGGAAGAGGTTCTGGCCGGCGAGTTCCACATCCTGGCGCGGCCCTAGCGCCCGCTGTTGGCCACGTACGGTGGAATCAGATAATCGTAGTACTGCCGCGGATCGCCCTGCTTTCCGTCCACCGCCGCGCGCGCCAGGTTGAAGGCTTCGCGCGCCGTCACGTAGTGCAGTACGTAATGCGCGCCGTCGTTGTAAGTCTTCTCCATGTAAGTTAGCGCCCGATCCAGTTCGGGCCCCAGAATCTCGTCGGCGTCCGCTTTCGTGCTGGCGCCGTGCGTGTGGATCTTGATGAAGCGCCACTCGGGACGTCCTTCCACGTGGATGTTGGCCCGCATCCAGGCGTCCATGCGGCGCGGGGTGACGGGAACCGCCGAGTGAATCTCGGCATTCTCCACTTCCAGGAATAGTTTGGCGGGCCGCGGAGTCGGCACCAGGAGGAGCGGTCCCTGGAAGATGAGTAAGTCGCCCACCGGCTGGACACCCACTCGCAGCGGCACCCCTTGATCGTAAGATTTCGGACGGTCATCGTCCGTGGCTTCGTAGATATTGTTGACCGAAGATGGCTGCGACACCTCGAAAATGCTGGAAAAGGTGTAGTCGGCGAAGCAACCCAGCTCGCGCAGCATTTCGAGCTCCCGGTTGTTGCCGCAGAATGCGTTGCCGCGGCTGTTGTCCAGGCCCCAGTTGCCGTGGATGAACCCGAAATGGGTTGCCCCGTCGGCGGATTTCAGAAAGCCGAAGGTCTGAAACCAGGCGATGGCGCGCTGGAATCGCGCGCGCGCGGATTGCGGGGTATCGTTGAAGTGGTGCAGGTGTAGTTCGGTTTCGCCATACCCCGCGGCCACGAGCTTTTGCAGGGCGGTCAGGTTGCGGTCAATCGGCTGCTCTCCCGGATAGAACCAGGTGTGCTGCCACGGGCGCCCGGCGCTGTCGCGATGGCGCCTGGCGATCTTGGGATACTCGTCCACCCAGCGGTCCATCATCCGAGCGTCCTGGCCCGGCTCGAAGTGATCCACGAAGAAGAAAAAGACGTGCACCGGCGCAACAGCCGTTTTCTCCTGTTGGAAAAGCCAGCTCACGTATCCCGGTAACCAGATATAGTACTTCCGGGTGACGATGCGATAGGTCCAGGCGCTTAAATACAGCACCAGGAAGAGCAGGATGAATCGGCGGAACAGTCGCACAGTACCTATTGGAACATAGCCGCATCGCATACTAAAGCCAGCAAACCGGGGACAGACAGCGAATTTCCGGCAAACGGCGCCGGAAATTCATGTCAGTCCCCGGTTTGCTGCCGCATGGCATACTAAAGGGCGTGGATCCTGTTTCGGGCGAAGTAAATCCCCAGCAAATCGCCGTTCTGGGCCTCGGCTATGTCGGATGCGTCACCGCCGCGTGCCTGGCCCACGTCGGTCATCGCGTGGTGGGCGTGGACCGTGACCAGTTCAAGGTGGACACCGTCCGTGCCGGGCGCGCGCCGTTCTTCGAACCGGGGTTGGAAGAGTTGGTGCGGGAGGGCGTGGCGGCCGGGCGTCTCACCGCCTCCGTCTCCCTACCGGAGGCGCTGGCCGATGCCGATGTGGCGCTGATCTGCGTCGGTACGCCTTCGGAGAAGAACGGCAACCTGGGCCTCGATCAATTGCGGCGCGTGTCCCAGGAGATCGGCGAGTCGCTCTCCGGGCGCACCAAGCCGCTGGTGGTGGCGGTGCGCAGCACGGTCTATCCGGGGACCTGCGAAGACGTGGTCTTGCCGGCAATGGGTGGCTCGCCGCTGGTATCGGTGGTCTCCAACCCGGAGTTCCTGCGCGAGGGCGCGGCGGTGCGGGATTTCATGGAGCCCTCGCTGTTGGTGATCGGCGGGGCGTCCCCGGCGGCGGTCCAACGGGTGGCGGCGATATACGCCGGTCTGCCCGTGGAGCCCTCGATGGTGGCGCTGCGCACGGCGGAGATGATTAAGTACGCCTGCAATGCGTTCCATGCCGTGAAGATCTCCTTCGCCAACGAAATTGGCGCCCTGGCGGGCGAATTGGGCATCGATGGCGCGGAGGTGATGGACACCCTCTGCCACGACCATGCGTTGAACATCTCGCGCGCCTACCTCAAGCCGGGCTTCGCGTTCGGCGGATCGTGCCTGCCGAAAGATCTGCGCGCGCTGGTCTACCGCGCCTCACGCCTGGATCTGAAATTGCCGCTGCTGGAATCGGTGCTGCCCTCCAACAACGCCCAACTGGAAAGGGCCATCGCCCTGGCGTTGGATCTGCCGTCCGAACGGATCGGCGTGTTCGGCCTGGCGTTCAAGGAGAACACCGACGACTTGCGCGAAAGCCCGGTGGTGTTGCTGCTGGAGACGCTGATCGGCAAGGGCCGGAAGGTGCGTGTGCACGATCCGCACATCCAGCTCGGCGAGATCTATGGCAGCAATCAGCGATACATCATGAACGCCATCCCGCACATCGGCAACCTGCTCGACGACCGGCTGGACGCCATGCTGGAATGGGCCGATCACGTGCTGGTGGCGCAGAAGCCGTCGCCCGAAATTCAAGCGCGCCTGGAAGCCAGCGGCAAGCCGCTGATCGACCTGGTAGGCGCGCTGCGGCCGCGTTCGGCGCCCGCGCCGGTACCCGCCTGAGTATGCAACCGGCCGGACGGGTGGTCTCCGTCTTCGGGGTAAGACCCACGCGGATCGGCGGCGGAGAGGTTTTTGCCCGCGCCCTCTCCGCGCGCCTGAACGCGCGGGGTTGGGAAAGCGTGCTCTGTTACCTGTCCCTGCCGGAGGGTGAAGTACGCCGCTTCCTGGAGTTGCCCAACGTCACCTTCGATGTGCTCCCGGATGCCTGGAAATTCGCGGCGCGGCAGGCCGGGGAACTCGCCCGGATCCTGAAACGGCATCCGGCGGACATCCTGCACCTCTACTTCACCGGCTTTCTCAGTCCCTATCCCTG
Source organism: Candidatus Solibacter sp. (assembly GCA_050014175.1). Classification (GTDB taxonomy): domain Bacteria; phylum Acidobacteriota; class Terriglobia; order Bryobacterales; family Bryobacteraceae; genus Solibacter. The sequence continues at coordinate 25,926 of JBEKDV010000062.1, forward strand.
GGTGGCGCGCCTGCGCGGCGTCGGCAAAGTCTTCTTCACCGACCAGGGCTCGCATCCCGAAGGATATATCGCCACGCGGCGGCCGCTGTGGAAGCGCATGGCGGCCCGCGCGCTGAATTTTCCGCTGAACCGGGTGATCTCGATCAGCGATTACAACGTGGACTGCATGCTGCGCCGCGATCTGATTGACGCCGGGCGCGTCATGCGGATCTATAACAGCGTGGATCTGGCGGCGCCGCACGGAGACGGAGCGGCCTTCCGCCTGCGTCACGGCATCCCGGTCGGCGCGCCCGTGGTGGCGCAGGCGAGTTGGATGATTCCCGAGAAAGGGATCACCGACCTCGTCGAAGCGGCGCGCATCGTGCTGGATCGAATTCCGCAAGCGCACTTCCTGTTGGCGGGGGAAGGGCAACACCGCGGCGAGTACATGGCGATGGCGCGCGGCCTGGGAATGGAAGAGCACTTCACCTGGACCGGCCTGGTGCACAATCCGGTGGCCGAGGGCTTGTACGCCGCGGCCGATGTGGTGTGCCAGGTTTCCCGCTGGGAAGAAGCTTTTGGCTGGGTCATCGCCGAGGCGATGGCGGCCGGCCGGCCCCTGGTGGCCACCCGCGTGGGCGGAATTCCGGAGCTGGTGACGGACGGCGAGAACGGCTTCCTGGTGGCGCCGCGCGCCCCGGAGCAGATTGCGGAGCGCCTGGTCACGTTGCTGGAGGATGCCGCGCTACGCGCCCGCATGGGAGCGGCCGGCCGCCTCGCCGCGGAGGAGAAGTTCGATCTGGCGGGCAATCTGGATGCGCTGATGCGGGCCTATGGCTTCCAGTAGCCCAGTCGCGAACCAGGCCCGCGCCGTGGCTCACGCCCGACGGCTTGAGTATTTCACCATCGCATGGAATACCCTGGAAGGGCTGATCGCCTTGCTCGCTGGATTTCTGGCCGCAAGCGTGGCGCTGGTAGGCTTCGGGTTTGACAGCCTGATAGAAGTCGCCAGCGGCTTGGCGCTGCTGTGGCGTTTGCATCGCGGCGAACGCGCCGAACGCGCGACCTTGCAGATCGTCGGCGGCTGTTTCGTGGCGCTGGCCCTTTATGTCGCCTACGATTCGACGCACACTCTGTGGTCGCGCGAGGCTCCGCGCAGCAGCCTCGCGGGTATCGCGCTGACTGCGGTTTCGCTTGTCGTGATGCGGCTGCTGGCGCGCGCCAAGCGGCAGGCCGCGGCCAGCCTGGGCAGCGGCGCGATGCGCGCGGACGCGCGCCAAAGCGAATTCTGCATGTACCTTTCCGCCATTGTGCTGGGCGGACTGCTGCTCAATGCGCTTGTGGGATGGTGGTGGGCGGACCCACTGGCGGGCCTGGTCATGGTGCCCATCATCGGCAAGGAAGGCATCGACGCGCTGCGAGGCAAGGACTGCTGTGCTGGCGGCGGGTGCCACTGAGGGTCGATGCATGTACCTTCACAGGATTGATGTCGTCGCCCACTGTCAGCGGGCCTCGATTCCAGGAGCCTAGCGCGTTTCAACTAAGCCGCTGGCGCGGCGGACGTTGCGCGTGTGCGTCGGTCAGCCTGCGTGCGCATGACGAGCGACCTTTCTTCGTAGAACACATCCGGTGTATGATCATCTTCGTGCCGAACCCGTCACGATCACCGCGACGGAATTCCCGCCGAAAGATAGTACGAAAGTACCAAAACGGCATTCAATACCCATAGGTGCCGCGTCCGCCGCAAACGCCAGCGGCTTACTTGAAAACGCTATGACTCAATCGGAAGTGCCCCGGCGCATGAAGCCCGAGTACGGCTGAGAGATTCGGGCCGGGGCACTTTCGATTGGGGCGTTTGAACGAAGCCGCTGGCGTT
>JBEKDV010000063.1:0-27416 GCA_050014175.1 Candidatus Solibacter sp.
AAGAAGTACGGCTACGCGGAGCTGGCGCGTTCGCCCGAACTGGCGGCGGCTTATAAAGAGGTGTTGCCGGCCAATATCACGGTGAGCGCGGCCAAGGACTGGCAGGTGTTGGGCAAGCCGCAGGTCCGGTTGGACGCGCGCGATCTGGTCACCGGGGCGCATCGATTCCCCAGCGACATTGCGCGGCCGGGGATGCTCTACGGGCGGGTGCTGCGGGCGCCATCCTACGGGGCGACGCTGGGCGGCGTGGACCTCACGGAGGCGCGGAAGATGGCGGGGGTGACGGCGGTGCGCGATGGCGGTTTCGTCGCCTGCGCCGCGCCCACCACGTTCGCCGCGCGAAAGGCCCTGGCGGCGATTTCGGCAACGGCGCAGTGGAAGACGGTGGAGCAGCCGTCGAGCGAGGAGCTTTTCGCCTACCTGAAGCAGCATGCCAGGGCGCAGGAACGCCCGCAGGGGCAGGAGCGGGGCTCGGTGGAGAAGGGGCTGGCCGCGGCGCGCACCAGGTTGCAGGCCACGTTCCAGGTGCCCTATGTGCAGCACGCCCCGATGGAGCCGCGCGCGGCGGTGGCGGAGTGGCAGGACGGCCGTCTGACGGTGTGGACCGGCACCAGCAATCCGGCGAGCGTCCGGCAGCAACTGGCGGAGACGTTCGCCGTGGCCCAGGAGCGGGTGCGGGTGGTGGTGCCGCACTTCGGTGGAGGCTTCGGAGGCAAACACACGGCAGAGGCGGCCACGGAGGCGGCACGCCTGGCCAAGGAGGCGGGGCGAGCGGTGGCGGTGCAGTGGACGCGCGCGGAAGAGTTCATGTGGGCGTATTTCCGCCCCGCCGCGCTAATTGAAATCGAGGCCGGTTTGGATGCGGGCAACGCCATCTCGGCATGGGATTTCACCAACTACAACTCCGGGGCGTCGGCGCTGGACACGCCGTACCGCATCGCCAATACGCGGGCCAGGTTCGTGGCATCGGATACGCCGCTGCGGCAGTCCTCGTACCGGGTTCTGGCAGCCACGGCGAACAACTTCGCGCGGGAGGCGTTTACCGACGAACTGGCGCAAGCGGCGGGCCGGGATCCACTGGAGTTCCGGTTGTCGCAGCTTGATAACGAGAGGATGAGGAACGTGCTGAACGCGGCCGCGGCGCGGTTCGGCTGGGTGGAGCGGCGCAACGAGCGGCGCCCGGGGCGGGGCATCGGCCTGGCCTGCGGAACGGAGAAGAATTCGGTGGTGGCGGCCTGCTGCGAGGTAGAGGTGGATGGCGCGGGCGGCGCGCCGCGGCTGGTGGAGGTCGTGCAGGCGTTCGAGTGCGGGGCCATCCTGAATCCGGCCAACCTGCGGGCGCAGGTGGAAGGCGCGATCATGATGGGTGTTGGCCCGGCGCTGCGGGAGGAGATCCTGTTCAAGGACGGCAAGCTGACGAACGCGCGATTCGCCATGTACCGGGTGCCGCGCTTCCGCGATCTGCCGAAACTGGACGTCATTCTTTTGGACCGCAAGGACCTGGAATCGGCGGGGGCGGGGGAGACTCCGATCATCGTCATCGCGCCGGCGGTGGCGAACGCGGTGTTCGACGCCACGGGGAAGCCGGTGCGCGCGATGCCGATCCGGGCGGCGCGGGGGTAGTGGCGGGGCGGGAAGGGGGGAAGAATGCCCCCATGAAAGGGGCCATGGCAGCCTAAAAGGCTACTCTACGTTGGGAGTTACGTGACCGGCTCAAAAGGACTAGTCATGACAGGTTTTGTGGGAACGCGCCCGTATAAGATAATGGGAGAATAGGAGAATCGCGGTGCACCCCGGAGGTGACGGGCGACATCGCGAGACAGAAGGATATCCAGCGGCTGGCGACATGAAAAACGAAACTCTACCCACGGAGCAAGGCAAAGCGACTGCGTCCCCGGTGATGCAATCATCGAAACGGCGGCCTTCAGCCGCGCGATGGCTATGGCTGCCTTTTCTCGCCCTGGTGGGCGCCGGCGCCTGGTATCTCTGGCCGAGGGGCAGCACAACGCCCGCGGTTTCGTCGGGCGCGCCGTCCAAGGGCGGCAAGAAGGGCGGATCGGGCGTGGTCCCGGTGGTGGCGGCCAAGGCCCGCAAGGGAGACATCGCGGTGTATATCACCGGGCTGGGCTCCGTGACCCCCGTTTACACGGTCACGGTGAAGAGCCGTGTGGACGGGCAGTTGATGACGGTCCACTACAAGGAGGGCGATTCGGTAAAAGAGGGCGACCTGTTGGTGCAAATCGACCCGCGTCCCTACCAGGTCCAGTTGGAACAGGCCGAGGGGCAACTGGCACGGGACCAGGCCCTGCTGGACAACGCACGCGTGGATCTGGACCGTTACCAGAAGCTGCTCGGCCAGGACGCGATTCCCGAACAGCAACTGGCCACCCAGAAGGCGACGGTGGCGCAGGCCCAAGGTGTCGTCAAGACCGACCAGGCACAGATCGATAGCGCCAAGCTGAACCTGGTTTACTGTAGCATCAGGGCGCCCATCACCGGCAAGGTTGGGTTACGGCTGGTGGATCCGGGAAACATCGTACACGCCACGGACACCAACGGCCTGGTGGTGATCACGCAAATCCAGCCCATCAGCGTCATTTTCACGGTGGCCGAAGACGATCTACAGGTGGTGCTGCGTAAGCTGGCTGGCGGACAGCATTTGATGGCCGATGCGTATGACCGGGCGAATACCACCAAAATCGGCACTGGAACGCTGGTGACGGTGGACAACCAGATCGACCCGACCACGGGATCGCTGCGGCTGCGCGCCGATTTCGACAACAGCGCCAACCTGCTCTTTCCCAACCAGTTCGTCAACGTGCGCTTGCTGGTGGAGCAAAAACACGGAGTCACATTGGCGTCTACCGCGGTAATCCAGCGCACTACCAATTCCACGTACGTCTACGTGGTCAAGGAAGACCATACCGTTACGGTGCGGCAAGTCACGCAGGGAGTGACCGAAGGCGACAACGCCGAAGTCACCAGCGGGGTGGCTCCGGGCGACGTGCTGGTGATGACGGGTGTCGACAAGTTAGCGGAAGGGAGCCCGGTGACGGTGCAAATGGCCGACGAGCCGGCCGGCGGCAAATCGGGAGGGAAGCGGAAGTGAGTCCCTCCCGGACGTTCATCCTCCGGCCGGTGGCCACATCCCTTCTCATGATCGGCATCCTGCTGGCAGGTGGCGTTGCGTATAAGCAGTTGCCGGTATCGGCGTTGCCGGAAGTGGACTATCCGACGATCCAGGTGATCACGTTCTACCCCGGCGCCAGCCCGGATGTGATGGCGTCTTCGGTGACGGCGCCGCTGGAGCGGCAGTTCGGCCAGGTGCCGGGCTTGCAGCAGATGACCTCGACCAGCTCCGATGGAAGCTCGGTGATCACGCTGCAATTCAATCTGAGCCTGAGCATCGACGTGGCCGAGCAGGAAGTGCAGCAGTCGATCAACGCTTCCGGAACGTTTCTTCCGTCGGACCTTCCGGTGCCGCCGATTTACGCCAAGACGAACCCGGCCGACACGCCGATTCTGACCTTGGCCCTGACATCCAAAACCGAACAGCTCTCGCATGTGGAGGATCTGGCCGACACCCGCCTGGCGCCGAAAATTTCGCAGTTGCCCGGCGTCGGGCTGGTGAGCATCAGCGGCGGACAAAAGCCGGCCGTGCGCATCCAGGTGAACCCCACCGTGCTGGCCTCCTACGGGCTCAACCTGGAGGACCTGCGCAGCGCCATCGTGGCCGCCAATGTAAACCAGGCCAAGGGGAATTTCGACGGGGCGCACCAGGCCTACCAGATCGGCGCCAACGACCAGTTACTGTCCTCCGACGACTATCGGCCGCTGATCGTGGCATTCCGCAACGGCGCCCCGGTCAAACTCACCAAGCTTGCCGAGGTGATCGACGACGTGGAGAACACCCGCCAAGCGGCCTGGATGAATGACGTTCCGGCGGTGATTATGAACATCCAGCGGCAGCCGGGCGCCAATATCATCCAGGTAGTGGATCGCATCAAACAGTTGCTGCCGCAACTCACCTCGACGTTGCCGAAATCGATTCAGGTGAGCATCGTCACGGACCGCACCAACACCATCCGCGCATCGGTGGAGGATGTGCAGTTCGAGCTGATGCTGACGGTGGGGCTGGTGGTGATGGTGATTTTCCTGTTCCTGCGCAACTTTGCGGCGACCATCATCCCCAGCGTGGCGGTGCCGCTTTCCCTGGTGGGCACGTTCGGGGTGATGTACGTACTTGGTTACAGCCTCAACAACCTCACGTTGATGGCGCTGACCATCTCCACGGGCTTCGTGGTGGACGATGCCATCGTGATGATCGAGAACATCGCGCGGTACATCGAACAGGGAGAAGCGCCGATGCGGGCGGCGCTGCGGGGGGCGGAGCAAATCGGGTTCACGATCATCTCGCTGACGGTGTCGCTGATTGCGACGCTGATTCCGCTGCTGTTCATGGGCGACATCGTGGGGCGGCTTTTCCGCGAATTCGCGGTGACGCTGGCGGTCACGATTCTGGTCTCCGCCCTGGTATCGCTGACGCTGACGCCGATGATGTGCGCGCGGCTGCTGAAGCATAAACCCGAGGCCGCGCAGGGACGCCTGTACCGCGCCTCGGAGCGCGGGTTCGAGGCGGTGATCGCGCTCTACGGCACGATCTTGCGGTTTGTGCTGCGCTGGCAAACCGCGACGCTGCTGGTGGCGGCCGGCACGCTGGCGCTGACGTGCTACCAGTTCTACACCATCCCCAAGGGTTTTTTCCCCCTCCAGGATACCGGCGTGATCCAGGGTGTTTCGGAGTCGGCGCAGACGGTGTCATTTCCCGAGATGGCATCGCTTCAGCAGCGGCTGGCCAAGGTAATCCTGACCGATCCGGCGGTGCTGAACCTCTCCTCTTTCATCGGCATCGATGGGACCAACACGACGCTCAACAGCGGCCGCATTCTGATCAATCTGAAACCGCTCGAAGAGCGTAAAGTGAGCGCCAGCGACGTGATACGGCGGCTGCAGCCCCATTTGGCGGAAGTGGTCGGGAGCACTTTGTTCATGCAGCCGGTGCAGGATCTGACGGTAGAAGACCGCGTCAGCCGCACGCAGTTCCAATACACGTTGGAGGACCCCAGCGCGGACGAGTTGAACACCTATGCGCCGAAGATGGTGGCGCGGCTGAAGGAACTGCGGCAGCTCGTCGATGTAGCCACCGACCAGCAGGTGCAGGGGCTGCGCGCCAGGCTGGTATTCGACCGCGACACGGCGGCGCGGTTGGGAATCACCCCAGCCACCATCGACCAGACACTGTACGACGCCTACGGGCAGCGGGAAGTATCGACCATCTTCACGCAGCTCAACCAGTACCATGTGGTGCTGGAAGTCAGCCCGGCGTTCCGGCAGACTCCGGCCGATCTGCGCAATCTGTTTATCCGCACGGGCGCGGGATCGTCCACCAGCGCCGCGGGCCTGGTGGCGGGCGGCTCGTCCAGCACGGGCCTGTCGCAAGGGCCCGGCAACACGAGCTCCGCGGCCACCTCGGCCGCCAACGCCGCCGGCACGGCCCTCGCCAGCACCGCATTGGGAGGCGGCGGCATCGCGTCCTCCACGGTATTCCCGACGGGAGGCCAGGTTCCGCTGAGCGCGTTCACGCGCGTGGAATCTGTGGCCGTGCCCATCACGGTGAACCACCAGGGACAGTTCCCGGTGGTGACGCTCTCCTTCAATCTGGCTCCCAACGTTTCGCTGGGCGATGCCGTGGATGCGGTGAATAGAGTCAAGGATGAAATCGGATTGCCGGCCAGCATTCAAGCGGCGTTTCAGGGCACGGCGCAGGCGTTTCAGGCGTCGCTGGCCAACGAGTGGTTGCTGATTCTGGCGGCGCTGGCGACCGAATACATCGTCCTCGGCGTGCTTTACGAGAGCTACATCCATCCCATCACCATTTTGTCCACGCTGCCCTCGGCCGGTGTGGGCGCGCTTTTGGCGCTCAATGTTACCGGCCAGGATTTCAGCGTGATCTCGCTGATCGGCATCGTCCTGCTGATCGGAATCGTGAACAAAAACGGCGTCATGATGATCGATTTCGCTCTCGATTTGGAACGTCGTGAAGGCAAGCCGGCCATCGAGGCCATCTACCAGGCCTGTCTGCTGCGCTTCCGCCCCATTTTGATGACGACGATGGCGGCGTTGCTGGGCGCGGTGCCGCTGGCTCTCGGCACCGGCACGGGTTCGGAGTTGCGGCGGCCGCTGGGCATCACCATGATCGGCGGGCTGATCATCAGCCAGATGCTGACGCTCTTCACCACGCCGGTGATCTATCTGTTCTTCGACCGGCTGGCCAGGCGTTTCTCGCGGCGCAAGGAATCCCATCCCGGCATGGTAGCCCTTGCGGAGGAATAAGGCATGAATATATCCGCGCCATTTGTTCACCGGCCGGTAGCCACCACGCTTCTCACTGTGGCCATCGCCCTGGCCGGCACGGTGGCATTCCGCATACTGCCGGTATCTCCCTTGCCGCAGGTGGACTTTCCCACCATCAGCGTAAACGCCGGCTTGCCGGGCGCCAGTCCGGAGACCATGGCGTCGAGCGTGGCCACTCCGCTGGAGCGGCAATTCGGGCGGATCGCGGCAGTCACGGAGATGACGTCGTCGAGCACGCTGGGGTCGTGCAGCATCACGCTGCAATTCGATCTGAACCGCAACATCGACGCGGCGGCGCGCGACGTGCAAGCCGCCATCGCCGCCGCCCGCGGATACCTGCCGACCAATCTTCCCAATAACCCGACTTACCGCAAGGTAAATCCGGCCGACTCGCCGATTTTCATGATCGCGCTCACGTCCAACGTGCTGAGCAAGGGACAGATGTACGACTCCGCGTCCACCATCATGGCGCAGAAACTGGCGCAGGTTCGCGGCGTGGGGCAGGTGGGTGTGGGTGGAAGCGCGCTTCCGGGCATCCGGGTGGAGCTGAATCCATCGGCGCTGAACAAATACGGTATCGGGCTGGAGCAGGTCCGCACGGCCCTGGCCTCGGCGAATGCCAACACGCCCAAGGGACACTTCTCCGATGGACACATCATGTGGGAGGTGGGGGCCAACGACCAGTTATTCAATGCGGTGGATTACAAATCGCTGCTCATCGCCTATCACAACGGGACGACGGTGCGCGTCTCCGATGTGGGCGAGGTCATCGATGGGGTGGAAGACCTGCGCAGCGCCGGATATGCCAACGGCAAGCCTTCCGTGCTGGTCATCATCTTCCGGCAACCGGGCGCCAACATCATCGAGACGGTGGACCGCATCCGCGCCGTGCTGCCGCAAATCCACGCGGCGATTCCCGCGTCCATCGATTTGAAAGTGGCCATGGATCAGACCCAGACCATCCGCGCGTCGGTGCACGATGTGGAGCGAACGCTGCTGATCTCGGTGGGGCTGGTGGTGCTGGTGGTCTTCGTGTTTCTGAAGAGCGCGCGAAGCACGTTCATTCCCAGCATCGCGGTTCCGGTATCGCTGTTGGGCACCTTCGGGGTGATGTACCTGTGGGGGTACAGCCTGGACAACCTCTCGCTGATGGCGCTGACGATCTCCACCGGCTTCGTGGTGGACGACGCCATCGTGGTGATCGAGAATATCACGCGGTATCTGGAAGCGGGGCTCGACCCGTTTACGGCGGCGCTGAAGGGCGCCCAGGAGATCGGGTCGACGGTGATCACGATGAGCGTTTCGCTGGTGGCGGTGTTCCTCCCGCTGCTATTGATGGGAGGGATTGTGGGCCGCCTGCTGCGTGAATTCGCGGTCACGCTATCGGTGGCGATCGGCGTCTCCATGGTGATTTCGCTGACGGCTACGCCGATGATGTGCGCCCATCTGTTGAAGGCGCATGAATCCCACGGGCGGATCTACCAGACGGTGGAAAACGGCTTCAACCGGCTCGTCGCTCTGTATAGCAAGACGCTTTCGCTGGCGCTGCGCCATTCGTTCGTGACCCTGCTGATTTTGTTAACCACGATCGGGCTCAACGTGTACCTGTTCGTTCTCGTGCCGAAGGGATTCTTTCCGCAGCAGGACACGGGACGCATGATGGGCCAGATCATCGCCGACCAGGACACGTCGTTTCAATCGATGGACAAGACGTTGTTGCAGATGGTCAACATCGTGTCCGCCGATCCGGGGGTGGACACCGTCAACGGCTTTACGGGAGGCGGCGGCGGAGGCGGAGGCGGCGCGTCCACTTTGAATCAGGGGCGCATGTTCATCTCGCTCAGGCCGCTGGCGGAGCGCAAAACGACGGTGGATTACATCATGCAGCGGTTGCGTCCGAAGCTGGCGCGGATACCGGGCGCCACGCTCTACCTGCAGTCGGCGCAAGACCTGCGCGTAGGTGGAAGGAACAGCGCCGCGCTCTACCAGTTCACCATGCGGGGGGACAACCTGCCGGATCTGATTGCCTACGCACCGCGTATGTTCCAGCAGTTGAAATCGATACCCATCGTGGTGGACGTCAACAGCGACCAGCAAAACCGCGGCCTGCAATCGCTGGTCACGTACGACCGCGAGACGGCGGCGCGCTTCGGCATCTCGCCGCAGTTGATCGATAACACGCTGTACGATGCCTTCGGGCAGCGCCAGGTATCGACCATGTATAAATCGCTGAACCAGTATCACGTGGTGATGGAGGCGGCGCCGCGGTTCTGGCAAAACCCGGAGACATTGCGCGACATCTATGTGCGCGCGCCCGGCGGCCAGCAGATTCCGTTGAGCGCCATCGCGCATTACGGTCCGGCGGTGGCGCCGCTGTCGGTCAATCACCAGGGTCTGTTCCCGTCGGTGACGATCTCGTTCAACCTGCAGCCCGGCATCGCTTTGGGAGATGCCGTGGAGGCGATCGGAGGGGCTGCCCGAAAGATCGGCCTGCCGCCGACCATCCAGACGATGTTCACCGGCACGGCGCAGGCCTATCAGGATTCGCTGGGCAGCGAGCCCTACCTGATCGCGGCGGCGCTGGCGGCGGTCTACCTCATGCTGGGCGTCCTGTACGAAAGCTACATCCACCCGGTAACGATTCTTTCCACGCTCCCCTCGGCCGGGGTGGGCGCGTTGCTGGCGCTCATGCTCACGCACACCGAGCTCAGCGTGATCGCCATGATCGGCATCATTCTCCTGATCGGCCTGGTGAAGAAGAACGGCATCCTGATCGTCGATTTCGCGCTGGCGGCGGAGCGCATCGAAGGCAAGAGTCCGCGCGACGCCATCTTCGAGGCCAGCCTGTTGCGTTTCCGCCCCATATTGATGACCACGTTTGCCGCCATGCTGGGTGCATTGCCGCTGGCGCTCGGCACCGGGACCGGATCGGAGCTGCGGAGGCCGCTGGGCATCACCATCATCGGCGGGTTGCTGATGAGCCAGGCGCTGACCTTGTTCACCACCCCGGTGGTCTACCTCTACTTCGACCGCCTGCAACATTGGTGGGAGCGGGTGCGCGGCGTGGCGGCCAAGCGGCCCGCGCCGGTGGAATCCGAGGGATAGAACGAACACTATGCGCCAGAAGGCCGGAACCGGACCGCTTGCCGCCTTCCTCGCCGCCGTGGCGTTGTTCTCTCCCGGCTGTCTCAAAGTCCCCGAGTATCAGCGCCCCACGGCCCCCGTGCCGGTGGCTTTCAAGGAAGACCCGCCGCAGGGCTGGAAGGAAGCGCAGCCGAGCGACGGAGTGCTGCGCGGCAAGTGGTGGGAGATCTTTGGCGACCCCGCGTTGAACGCCCTGGAAGAGCAGGTGAGCATCTCCAACCAGAACGTGCTGCAGGCGGAGGCGCAGTTCCGCGAAGCCAAGGCGGCGGTGCGCGTGGCGCGCGCGGCTCTATACCCCTTGGTGACGGGCTCCGTCTCGGCCACCGGTTCACGAGCCTCCTCCCGGCTTTCGGCGCCGGCCTCTAGTGCCGTGGGCACCTACGCCGTTCCGGTGAGCGCTTCCTACACGGCCGACGTCTGGGGAAGCATCCATCGCGGCATCACGGCCAGCGCCAACACGGCGCAAGCCACGGCGGCGCTGCTGGAGAACGCCCGCCTGCTCTACCAGTCCGAGCTGGCGCAAGACTATTTCCAGTTGCACGGGCTCGATGGCGATGCCGATCTGCTGCAACAAACCTTGCAGAGCTACCAGGAGTTTCTGACGCGAGGCAGGGCAGCCGCGCCCGGCTCCTCCATGTGGACCCGGCTTGGTTAAGGCCGGCACGGGGCTGACTATGCTGGGTATCAGCGTCTCCATGCCGGCGTTCGCCAGGCAACTCTCCATGATCGTGGGCCGTGAGGTAATCGATCAAACCGGCTTCACTGGAAGATTCGCTCTTCATCTGGAGTTCGCCATTGACGACGCTCTCGCCGGACTCCCAGACCCCGTAGGACCAGACGATTCTGGCCAGCCTGTGGACTCCGCTGCCAGAACATCTATACGCACCGCCCTCCAGGAACAACTCGGCCTGAAACTCGAGGTGTCCAAAGGTCCTGTTGAGGTCTTCGTAATCGATCACGTGGAGAGACCTTCCGAGAATTAAGTGCTCATCCGGGAGAACGACGCATGATTCTGACATCCTAACTTCGGGCCGTTTTGTCTCAAATCAGCGTCCGCCGCGCGCGCCACTCCTGCTCCAGCATTCCCCAGCCCACCAGATCGAGAAAGCGGTCGTTGACCCATTCGCCGTCGCGCGTGATGCCTTCGCGGGTAAACCCCAGGCGCTCGGGAATGGCGCAACTGCGCGTATTGCGGACGCCGCACTGGATGGTCACGCGGTGCAGGCCCAGATCGTCGAACAGGTAATCCAGGAAGCTCTCGCAGCAACGCGTGACGATGCCCTTGCCCTGGTAGCGCTCCTCGATCCAGTAGCCGACGCTGCAACCGCGGTTGGCCCAGTCGATGGGGTGGCAGCCGATGGAACCGGCGAACGCGCCGTCGATCCAGAGGCCGCACTGCGGTCCCCGGCCGCTGGCGAACTGCTCGCGCACCTTCACGATGAAGTTCCGCAAGTCGTGCGGCGACGACGTGAGATCCACCCAGGGCAGCCACTCCCGCAAGTAAGCGCGATTGCGCTCCACCACGGCGAAGACCGGCTCGGCGTCCTTCATTTCGAACAGCCGGATTTCGATTCCCGGGGCCACCCTGCGCGAGAACATTTCGCCTCTTACGCCCCGTCCGGCTTCCGCGGGATGATGGATTGCGACAGCGCCGGCATCTCCGGCGTGTCGTGCTGTAACGCGTATGGTTCCAGCCCGGTTTTTAACAATTCAAACGCCGTGGCCGGATCGTCGGCGAACTGAAACAGGTTCAGGTCCTCGGCGGAGATCATGCCATACTTCACCAGCGCCTCGAAGTTGATGATCTCCTTCCAGTAGGCGCTTCCGTAGAGCAGGACAGTCATCTTCTTGGCCAGTTTCTGGGTCTGCGTGAGCGTCAGAATCTCCATCATTTCGTCCATCGTGCCGAAGCCGCCCGGAAACACCACCAGCGCCTTGGCGAGGTAGGCGAACCAGAACTTGCGCATGAAGAAGTAGTGGAATTCAAAGCTCAGTTCCGGCGTGATGTAAGGGTTGGGGAACTGCTCGAAGGGCAACCCGATATTGAGGCCCACCGTCTTGCCGTCCGCCTCCGACGCGCCGCGGTTGGCGGCCTCCATGATGCCCGGCCCGCCGCCGGAGCAGACCACGAAGCGGTAGGTGCTGTTGGTGTACTGCTGGCTCCAGTCGGTAAGCATGCGAGCCAGCGCGCGCGCGTCGTCATAGTAGTGCGCCAGTTCGCCTTCCCCCTCGCGAATGCGGGCGGAGCCGAAAAACACCACCGTATCGCGCACCTTCTCGCGGCGGATATGCGCCAGCGGTTCCAGGAATTCCGAGAGGATGCGCAACGCCCGCGCATCCGGGCTGTTCAGGAACTTGTCATTGAGATACGCGACGGGGCGGCGCTCGCTATGCGGTGGTAGTGGGTTCGGCATTCTGCTGTAGTCTATCGGCCTTTCTCTTCAATTCCCTTACGGTGCGCAGCAATTCCGGCAGTTTTTGGAACGCGGTGATGGCCCGCAGCCACTCGTTGGCGGCAAACGCGGGCGATCCGGAAATCCGCGCCCCCTTGGCCACGTCGCCGCCCAGTCCGCTCTGCGCGTAGACCACGGCGTCTTCGTGCACCGTCAGGTGCCCGCTCGATCCCACCTGCCCGGCCAGCACCACATTGCGCTCCAGCACGGTGCTGCCGGCCAGCCCCGTCTGGGCGCAAATGATATTGTCTTCGCCCACCGTGCAGGCGTGCCCCACCTGCACCAGGCTGTCGATTTTGGCGCCGCGTTTGACGCGCGTCTCTCCCACGGTCGCGCGATCGATGGAGGTCAGCGTCTGAATTTCCACATCGTCCTCCAGAATGGTGACGCCGGATTGCACGATTTTGCACTGCGTGCCGTCGGCCCGCTTGGCGAAGCCGAAGCCGTCGCCGCCCACCACCACGCCGTTTTGCAGAATCACGCGATTGCCGATGCGGCAGAATTCTCTCACCGTGGCATGCGAGTGCGCCAGGAAATCGTCGCCGATCTCCGCCCCTTCATAGATCACGACGTGGGGGTGAAGCACCGCGTTTCGGCCGATGCGGACGCGCTCGCCAACCACCGCGAAGGGTCCGATGGAGCAGTTTTCGCCTAGCGTCGCCGTTCTCGCGATCGAGGCCATGGGATGCACGCCGGGCGCCGGCCGCGGCGGCTGGTAGAACAGCGCCAGAGCGCGCGCGAAATCCAGATAGGGGTTTTCCGAAACCAGGCAGGCGATGTCCGGACCATGCAAGGCTTCGGCCACCAGTATGGCGCTGGCTTTGGTGTGTTTGACCTTGGGTGCGTACTTGGGATTGGCCAGAAACGTGAGCTGTCCGGGGGCGGCTTGCTCCATTCCGGAGACGCCATGGATCTCCAGGTCGCCATCGCCCGCGAGAAGGCACCCCAGCGCATCGGCAATTTGACGGAGTTTCATAAGACCGGCAACCACCAGCGTACCAAGGTGGCAGGCGAGGTGTCCGCCCGGAGGCGCCGGGGTACTCCGGAAGCCGCCCCGGCCGTGCGAAAGAATTGTTTGTCCGCCTTCGCGCCGCGGCCGCGGCGAGCGTTATCCTGATGAGGGAACCGCCGAATCTATGATGAAACTCACACAAATTGGTGTTGTGATCGCCGTCGGACTGGTGGCTGCCTTCGGCCTCTACCTGTTCGGACTCGGGTTGCGCAACGTGACCCGCGCCGTGGCGAGTTCGCGCTGGCCCAGAACCGCCGGAAAGGTCGTGCGCTCCGATACCGAGGAACGCCACGAGGTCAATCGGGACACGGGGGATGCCTCCGTCACCTACTCTGCCAACACCATGATTCAATACGACGCCGCCGGGAAGCGGTACTCGACCAACCTGATTCACTTTGGCCAGACGCTGGGGTCGGGGGATGCCTCGGAAGCCGAGTTGCAGCGCCTGCGCTATCCGGTGGGGGGCGAGGTCTCGGTATCCTACGACCCCAGGCAGCCTTGGATAGCCGCCGCGCGGCCGGGCCTGCACGCCGAGGCGTTCTGGCTGCCGGGCGCCGGCCTTGCGTTCCTGCTGCCCGCCGTGCTCGCGTTCTTCGCCTTCCTGCCCATTTTCCGCGCCGCGCCCCAGCAGCAGGACGTCGACGAGTTCAAGAAATCCGTCGAGACCGCGATCGAGAACGCACGCCGCGGAATTGCCCCGCCGGACATCCCCTTCCGGCCGCCCAAAGACCAGTCGGATTTCATTTCCCCGTTGGTCGCCGGGCTCTTTGCCGCTGTGCTCTGTGGGCTCGGGATTCTGGCGCTATCGGGCGGAGCGCAACGCCTGTGGCGCGGCAGCGCGAGCCAACACTGGCCGTCGGTCGAAGGCAAGGTGCTGTTCAGCCGGGTGAACACCTCCGAAACGCGGGACAGCAACCAGCAAAACGCCATCACATTTTCCCCCCAGTTCGTCTACACCTACGAAATCGGCGGCGTGAAGCACTTTAACAACCGGCGCCGCTTCGGCCGTATCGAAGGCTCGGGCGAGGACTGGGCGGAGGATATCTCGGCGCGCTACAAGGCCGGGAGAGGCGTCCGGGTGTACTATTACCCGGCCGATCCGGATGTCGCCGTGCTCGAACCAGGCAATAACTCCGAAGGGCTGTGGCTGCCGGGACTAGGGCTGGTGGCGCTGCTGTTCGGGTTGGCCATCGCCATCTGGATCGTGCCCGCGGTCGCCAGGTAACGCCGCGGACCGCACGTAAGGCCCGCGCTAATCCTTGCGCGCGCGCTACGAACTTCATATTGCCCGGATCGGCACGAGACGTTCTTCGTGTGCCAGTTCCGCGGCGTAGGCCAGAGCGGCATTGATGTGGTCGACACGAAGGGAGGGATAGCTCGCCAGCCGCGGCACCCCCGGGTCGCCCTCCGTTTTCCCCCAACCGCACTTCCCCATTTCCCCCGCCGCGGGACTATAATCAAGCCAACGGCGTGCTCCGCGCCGCCCAACCTTCCGCCTGCCCACATACCATGACCGACCTCTTGCATTCCGTTCGCGAGGGACGCCTGTTGCACCTCACCCTGAATCGTCCCGACAAGCGCAACGCCCTCGATGCCGGCCTTTGCCGCGCCCTGGTAACCGCGCTCGAGGAGGGCGCCAAAGATCCCGCGGTGGGCGCCATCCTGCTGACCGGCAATGGCCGGGCCTTCTGCGCCGGCATGGATCTGGACGAGATCGCGCAGGGGGCCGACACCGGGGAGATCGATGCGCTCCACGAACAACTCTTCACCATCGGCTCGCGGCTCCCTAAGCCGCTGATCGCCGGGGTCTACGGTGCTGCCTTGGGGGGCGGGACCGGACTGGTGGCCAACTGCCATATCGTGGTGGCCTCCTACGAGGCGAGCTTCGGCCTGACCGAGATCCGGCTCGGGCTGTGGCCGTTCCTGGTTTATCGCGCGGTGGCGGAGGCGCTGGGCGAGCGTCGGACGCTCGAGCTTTCCCTGACGGGGCGGATCTTCCGCGGCCGGGAAGCGCGGGAGATGGGCCTGGCGCACGAAGTGGCGGAGGACGCGGCGGCCCGGGCGGGCGACATCGCGCGGGCGGTGGCCGGATTCAGTCCGGCGGCTCTCCAAAACGGGATGGATTTCGTCCAACGCGTGCGGGGGCTCGATTGGCAGGAAACCGGCGCCATCGCCCGGGAAGCGCGCAACCGGCAGTTTGCCGGGGAGGATTTTCAGGAGGGGATTCGGGCCTTTCACCAGAAGCGTAAACCGAGGTGGCCCTCCTTGGGAGAGGGCGATGCCTGAAAACTCGTATGCCACTCCATATTTACGGATGTGCGACACTAGTGGTTGTGGTGTCGTGATTCGGGGTACTGTTGGTTGGGGTGATAGTGCTTTACTTTTGCGCCAAGCGCGTTTAGTATAGTTACAACTCTCCCCCGAGCCAAGCGAGGTTAAAGCTTTGCTGAAACTGAAACGCGTCGAACTACAGGGATTTAAGAGCTTTTGCGATCGCACCGAACTCCGCTTTAACGGGGACGGGATCGCCGCTATTGTCGGCCCCAACGGCTGCGGCAAGAGCAACATCAGCGATGCCATCAGTTGGGTGCTGGGCGAACAATCGGCCAAAAGCCTGCGCGGCGCCCGCATGGAAGACGTGATCTTCGCCGGCACGCGCGACCGCAAACCGCTCGGCATGGCCTACGTCACCATGACCCTGGTGGATCCCGACCTGTACAACGAAAACGCCGCGCACAAGCTTCAGCCGGTGGAAGGCGGCCACCCGCCGAAGAACGCGGAGATTACCATCACCCGCCGGCTGTACCGCTCCGGGGAAAGCGAATACCTCATCGACGGGCGTACCGCCCGCCTGCGCGACATACAGGAGCTGTTCATGGGCACCGGCCTGGGGCCGGAAAGCTACGCCATCATCGAGCAGGGGCGCATCGGGCAGATCCTCAGCTCCAAGCCGCAGGACCGCCGCGCGGTGATCGAAGAGGCCGCCGGGATTACCAAGTTCAAGACCAGGAAGCGCCTGGCCGAAGCCAAGCTGGAAGGCGCCAAGCAGAATCTGGCGCGCGTCTACGACATCCTGGAGGAAGTCACGCGGCAGGTGAATTCCCTCAAGCGGCAGGCATCCAAGGCCAAGCGCTACGGCGAGCTCAAGATCGAGCTCGATACCCGCCTGCGCGTCGTGCTGGGCGGCAAGTTCCGCCTGCTGGAGCGCGATGCGGCCAAGACCGCCATCGAATTGAGCGTCGCCAGCGGCGAATTGAAGTCCCTGGGCGACCAGGTGGCGGAGCGCGAACAGGCCCACGAGAGCCGGCAGGTGGCCTGCTACGAGGTGGAGTGCCAGCTCACCGAAGCCCGCCGGCAACTGGCGGAGCGGCAGGTGGAGGCGGAGCGCACCCGCGGGCGCCTGGAATCGCAGGTAAAGGAAACCGGATCCATCGAGCAGCGCATCGCGCAGAACGAGAAGGACACGCAGGATCTGGGCCTGCGCCTGGATGCGCTGGATGAGGAGATCGGCGGCCACAGGAAAGATGTGGAGGAGCTGGAAGCGCAGATCGCCACGGCGCGTCAGCGCATGACGGAGATCAACCAGCAGCGCGAGGGATTGCAGGTGAAGATCCGCGACCGCGAGCGCGCCATCGAGGGCGGGCGGCAGGTGATTCTGCGCCTGCTCGGCGAGGCGTCCACCCTCAAGAACCAGTTGGCGCAGATCGAAGAATATCTGGCCGGCATCGACCGGGAGACGGCGCGGGCGACGCGCGAAGAGACCGTGGCCGCCTGCGAGATCGAGCGGCTCGATATCGCCCGCAAGCAGCTTTCCGAGACCGTGGCACAGCGCCAGATGGAACTGGAGACGGTCACCGGCGAGCGTCGCCGCACCGAGGAGGACCTGGCGGACCGCCGCAATCTGGCCGGCGAACTGCGCCGCGAAATCGACGGCCTCAAGACCGAGGTCAGCCAGATTCGGGCGCGCAAGGAATCGCTCGAGCAGGTGCTGGCCCACCGCACCTACACCACGGAGAGCGTCAAGCGCCTGTTCGCGTCGCTCGAAAAGGGCGGGGCGGACGACCTCAAGCTGCTCGGCGTGCTGGCGGATTACGTGGAAGTGGACCCGCAGTTCGAAAAGCCCGCGGAAGAGTTCCTCCACGAAGAGCTGGAGTACGTGGTGGTCGAGAACTGGCAGCAGGCGGAGCGGGGCCTGGATTTCATCCGCGCCGAATTGGAAGGGCGCGCCACCTTCCTGGTGCACCCGGAGCCCAACGGGCATGCGCGCAGCCGGCTGCCCGAGCCCGCCATTGGCCCCGAGACCGGCATCAGCGCGCGGCTCAGCGATTCCCTGCGTCTGACCAATGGATTCAAGGACCGCGCCATCGACCTGATGCCGCGCGTCTCCCTGTGTTTTCTGGCCGAGGATCGCTCCAGCGCCCAGCGCCTGGCGGTGAGCTATCCGCACCTCTACTTCCTGCTGACCGATGGCGCCTGCTATCACGGCCAGACCGTGACCGGCGGCAAGAAGAGCGGAGCCGGTCCCCTCGCCATGAAGCGCGAGGCGCGCGAACTGACGGTGAAGTTGAAGGCGCGGCAAGGGGCGCTGGACGAGATGCTGGCCCGGCTGGACGCTCTGACGCAGGAGATCATCGGCTACGAGGCCGAACTGGAGCGGCTGCGCGCCCTGCAGCAGTCGCGCGAGAAGGACCGGGTGGCGCTCGATCATGAAATGCGCAAGCTGGGCGAAGACTTGGCGCGCACCAATTCCCGCGTCAGCGTGGCGCGGCTGGAGCTGGAGCGCCTGCGCCGCGACGCCGGGAAATCGGCCGACCAGCGCGAGCGTAATCGCACCGCGGTGGCCGAAAAAGAACGTCTACGCGCGGAGAGCGAGCAGGCGCTGGAGAACGAGCGCGCGGAGCTGGAGAAGTTGGAAGGCCAGGCGGCCACCGTCGTGGAGGAACACGCTGTGGTTCGCGCGGAGCTGGCCGGCCTCGAAGAGCGCTACCGCGGCGAGCGCTCCGCCATGGGCCGCCTGGAGCAGCAGTTCCACGAGACCACCAACCGGCGCAACGCCATCGCGCCGGAAATCTCGCGGCTGGGCGAACAGCGCGCGCGCCTGCTGGCCGACAACATCGAACTCGACCAGAAGGGGGCGCTGCTCGCCGGGCAGATCGCCACGCTCGAGGCCCAGGTCGACGAAATGGCCACGCAGGATGCGGGAATGCGCGAAGCCCTGCGCGCCAATGAAGAAGAGTTGAAGGGACTGCGCGCGGCGGTGCAGGAAATGCAGGAGAAGCGCTCGCAGATCGAGATCGACCTGGTGCGGAAGCAGGCCGAGCTGAAGTACCTCGACGAAACCAGCCGCAAGGAACTGGGCTGCCCGGTGGAGGAACTCTCGGCTGCCGACGATCCCGTCCCGGACAGCGACGCCATCGCCGAAGCCGAGCAATCGGCCAACGAGGTGCGCGACCGCATCGAAGGGCTGGGCGCGGTCAACGCCGCGGCCATGGAGGAATATCTGGAGGCGCAGCAGCGCCACGATTTCCTCAGCGCCCAACGCCAGGACCTGATCGATTCCATCCGCGACACCGAAAAGGCCATTCAGGAGATCGACCTGGTCTCGCGGCAGAAATTCTCCGAGGCCTTCGAAGCCATCAACGCCCACTTCCGCGTCGGCTTCCAGACGCTCTTCGGCGGCGGCACGGGCGAGATGCGCCTCACCGACCAGGAGAACATCGCCGAAAGCGGCATCGATATCGTGTGCTCCCCTCCCGGCAAGCGGCTGCAAAACGTGCTGCTGCTCTCCGGCGGCGAGAAGGCGCTGGCCGCGGTGGCGCTATTGATGGCCATCTTCCGCTATCAGCCGAGCCCGTTCTGCGTGATGGACGAAGTGGATGCGCCGCTGGATGAGGCCAACATCGGGCGGCTCACCCGGTTGATCAGGGAGATGAGTGTCAATACGCAGTTCGTCGTGATCACCCACTCCAAGCGCACCATGGAATCGGCGCAGGCGTTGTACGGCGTGACCATGCAGGAGCCCGGGGTGAGCCGCCTGGTGAGCGTGAAGTTCAACGCCGAAACGGAAGCCGCCGCGTAGCCCGTGTAGAGTAGCCTTTCAGGCTGCCATGCCCCCATTCGTGGGGGCATTCTTCCTCTTTTGCAAATTAACTTGCCCCCCGCTTGTAAGAAACCTCGCCAACCTGTATCTAATAGGTTTGAGGCGATGAATCACTCCGAACGCGAGCGGATGTTCGAAGAGCTGTTCCAGCGGCACAAGGCGCCCATCCAGCGCCTCTGTTTCGCCTGGCTCAACGCCGCCGGCGAGGTGGAAGATCTCTTTCAGGAGATCATGAGCCACGTGTGGCACGCGCTGCCCAAGTTCCGCGGAGAGGCGCAGGCCGGCACGTGGCTGTACCGCATCGCCGTCAACACCGCGCTGCTTTACCGCCGGAAATGGAAGCCGGCCGAACCCCTGGTGGAGTTGGCCGATCCGTCCGCCGGCGCCCATCAGGACCTGGAGGACCTGGAGGACCGGGAGCGCCTCGACGCCCTGCGCCGCGCCATCGCGGTGCTGCCCGACCAGGACCGCCTGGTGATCACACTCCTGCTCGAAGGGCTCAGCTACCGCGAGATTGCCGACGTCACCGGCCTCACCGTGAACTACGTGGGCGTCAAGCTCTCGCGTATCAAGCAGGCCATCGAACAGCGCATGACGGAGGAATGCCATGGCAGAATTTGAAGAACTCCAGCAGCTCTGGCGGCAGCAACCGCCGCGCGCGATGCCGCCGCGCGATGCCGCGGAGCTGAGCCACGCCTTCCGCCGCTATGGCCGGCGGCACGACCTCATTTATACCGTCAAAACGGTGCTGATCGCCTGCCAGTTGATCTTCCTCGTTATGCTGCTCCGCAACCGCCCGCTCGCCCTGTTTTGGGCCTGCGTCACGGATCTCAGCGCCATCCTCTTCCTGGTTTCCGATTGGCGGACGCAGCGCGCCATCGCCCGCCTCAACTTCGCCGAACCATCGGTTGCGTTCCTGCGATCCGCCCTTGCCCTCCTCCACGCGCAGCGCGATCCCTTCCGCTCCCGCGAGTTCTACATCGCCATGGGCGGCATCTGGATGGGCGGCAATTTGATGGTCGCGAACCTGCAACCCAATATGACAATTCTCAGCGCGCTTCCCGCCCACGCGGTGGCCAATGTCGCCATGTTCGCCGCCTTCTTCCTCGGCCGCTGGATTCGCGGCAGGCGCTTCGAACGGCAATGCCGCCCGCTGATCGACCGCCTGGAACGTGTGCTCAAAACCATGGAGGCAGACAGCCTATGAACACCGCTCTCATCGGCCAACTCGTCGGTCTGCGCTATAAGCTGCTGTGGGCCAAAACGCGCTCGCGCAACGGTCGCATCGCGCTGTTTCTGGCCGGCTACCTGCTGCTGGTGCTGGCGATCGGACTGCTCGTCAGCGGCGGGTTTGGCGCGGCGATGCTCGCCGTGCGCAGCGGCAAGGCGGAACCCGTCGCCCAGGGCGCGCTCACCGCGCTCTTTCTGGAGGCGGTCCTCGCCGCCAATATTCTGGGCTTCGGCATGAGCGCCGTGTTTGCCGACACGGAACTCCGCCGCTATCCGCTGACCTCGGCGGATCGCCGCATCGCGCGCCACCTTATCGGCATCCTCGACCCCTTCTGGTTCCTGTTCTTCGCCCTGGAACTCGGTCTGGCGGTGGGGCTTTATGTCATGGGCGCGGGGGGTTTCTGGTTCGGGCTCGTCGCCGTCCTGCTGCTGTTCGCCGCAAACTATCTGCTGGCCCGCGTGGTGGGCCTGTTCATCGACCAGATGATGCAGCGCAAGGGCGGGGCGCCGGTCCTGATGGGGTTGATCATGACGCTGGCGATCCTGCCCTCTGCGGTGGCTCCGCTGCTCTCGAAAAATCCCGCCATGGTGGCCGCCGTGGTGCAACGCCTTCGGTACACGCCGCCGTTCGGCGCGGCCGCCGCCATGATCCACCCGGATCTGGAGGGAGCGCACGGCCTGGCCATCGTCGTGACCTGGATCCTGGGACTGGCCGCGCTTCTGGTATGGCTCGAAAAACGCCCGCCGCGGCGCCAGGTCACCGAATCCGTCAAGATCGAGTGGGACAGCCCGTTCGACCGCGTGGGCGCTCTCTTCGGGCCGCAAATGGGTCCGCTGGTGGGTCACTGGCTGCGCTTTTACGGCCGCAACAGCCGGATCCGGACGCTGTCTCTGATTTCGCTGCCCCTGCTCGCCTTCCTCACCTTTCAACTCGGTCACCAGTCGAAGGCGCCGCACGGCCTGTTCATCGCCGCCTTGGGCACTTTCCCGATGATTACTTTCCTGGGCACCTCGCGCATCTCGGTGAATCAGTTCGGTTACGTCGGGGGCGCATTCCGCCGCTACTTCCTGCTGCCCATCGACCCGGCCGCCACGTTGCGCGCCGCCAGCTATGCCGCCGTCACCATCGGCGCCTCCATGCTGCCGGTTGCCCTGCTGGCATGGCTCCTCTTCGCGCCCTACCCGTTCGATGCGCGCATGCCCGTGATGCTGCTCTGCGCCGGGTTTACGGGACTGTTCGTGCTCCACGGGCTCGGCATCTGGGTCACCCTGTTCAACCCGCGCAAGGGCAACTACTCGAGCAATTTCGGCAACGATCTTTCGCTCGGCGGCAACATCGTGCTGATCGGCGGCATGCTTGTGTCGCTGTTCCTGCCGAGCCTGGTGTACCATTTCCGGCCAAGGCTGGTATCGCCGGAATCCTGGTGGATGTTTCTGCCGCTGCCCGTGCTGGCCGTGGCATTCTACCTGGCAACCTTGCAATCCGCCGGACCGATTTTTGTGACCCGCCGCGAGAAACTGCTCGCCATTGTGGAAGGAAGAAACTGACCGATGGACGCCATTCGCACCACCAACCTGACGAAGAAGTACGGCCAAAAACTGGCCGTCGAGAACCTCTCGCTGGCCGTGCCGGCCGGCATCATGTTCGGCTTCCTCGGCCCCAACGGCTCGGGCAAGAGCACCACCATCGGCTGCATGACCGGCCTGCTCGATGCCACCTCCGGCGAGATCGAACTGCTCGGCCAGCGCTTCACCGCGGATAGTGCTCAGATCAAGCGCCGCATCGGTGTGATGCCGGAAACACTCGGCCTCTTCGAACCGCTCTACGCCCACGAGTTCCTGGCCTTCGTGGCGCGCATGTTCGGCCTGGATGAAGCCACCACGCGCCGGCGCGTCACCGAATTACTGGAGGCGCTGGAGCTCACCGACACGTCGAAGACGCTTTCGGAGTACTCCACCGGCATGCGCAAGCGCGTGGCCTTCGCCGCCGCCGTCATCCATTCGCCGGAGGTGCTCTTCCTCGACGAGCCGTTCGAAAGCATCGATCCGGCGGGCGTCTCCCTGATGAAGCAATGGCTGCGCCGCTTTACCGAGCAGGGACGCACCGTGTTCATCACCAGTCACGTGCTGGAAACCGTGGAGCGCGTCTGCCAGGCAGTGGCCATCATCACGCGGCCCGGTAAACTGGTCTGGCAGGGCGACATCACGGCGCTCGCCAACGATGGCGCGGTGGTCTGTAACGGCCAGGAATTCCGCGCGCTGGAGCCGCTCTTCCTGCACCTCACCGGAGAGCGCTACGCCGACCTGTCATGGCTGTGAGCGTGCAGATTTTCGGCTTGAAGAACTCGCCGGCGACGCGCGCCGCCGAGCGTTTCTTCAAAGAGCGCCGCGTGACCATCCACATGGTGGATTTGAAGCAGAAGCCGATGGCGCCTGGCGAGATCAAGCGCTTCATCGAGCGCTTCGGCATGGCTGTGTTGCTCGATAGCGAGGGTAAGGCATACGTCGACGCCGGCCTGAAATACTACAAGCTATCCGACGCGGAACTGCTCTCCCGGATCGAGCGCGATCCGCAACTGCTCCGGCTGCCGCTGATCCGCGGCGGCAAGCTGCTGAGCATTGGGCGCGACCAAGACTCGTGGAAGGCTATGCTGGCTGGCGGGTAAGCTGGATTCTTGCCTGTAGAGTAGCCTTTCAGGCTGCCATGACCCCATTCATGGGGGCATTCTTCGCTTAGCCCACGTAATTCGTGCCGTAAGGTGCGCGCTGCTTGCGGGAGAGCAACTGGTCCGCTTCGTCGTCGTTGAGGAAACGCTCCATCCTGGGATCCCACTTGATTGCGCGGCCCAAACGCATGGAGGCATGGGCGAGCAGGCACGCGCTGCAGGAGCGATGACCCACCTCGGCTGGGGCAGCGGGTTGCTGGCGGGTGCGTATGCTGGTGAGCCAGTCCAGGTGGTGATCGTTGCGCGGACTGGCATGCAGATGGATCTCGTTGTCCTTGATGCCGGTGGCAATGATTCTGCGGTCGCTGGAGTCGAGCGCCTGCGGTCCCGGTAAAGTACCCAAGGGCTGGCCGGGCACGTTGTTGGCGCGCGTCACCCAGATCCAGCCATCGTCGCCAATGAAACGCAGGCCGGTGGGATATTTCTCGCTCATGTAGACGGTGGCGCCATTGGCGTAGCGGGCGCGGACATGATAAGGGCCGTGAACGTCCCAGAGGCCGGACTTGGGGAACTGGGCGGTGGCGGAGATCTCCACCGGACCGGAAAGCTCCGTGTCCATGGCCCAATGCGCGATGTCGATATGATGGGCGCCCCAGCCGGTGATCATGCCGGCGCCGAACTGCTCGCAGCGCAGCCAGCCTGGGCGCTCGTAGCGCTTGCGGATGTCGGGCGATTGCGGATGCACGCGATTCTCGGTGTAGTAGACCAGCGGCGTGGAGCCCAGCCACTTGTCGTAATCGAGAGTCGCGGGCACGGGCATTTCGGGCTCGACGTTGCCGGAGGGGTCTTCGGGCAGGCCGATGAGCACTTCCTGGATCTTTCCGATCCGCCCATTGCGAATCAGCTCGCAGGCCAGGCGGAACTGGACGTCGGAGCGCTGCTGGCTGCCGAGTTGCAGAATCCTGCCGGTCCGCTGGATGACGTCGGCCATCTGCCGGCCTTCGGCGATGGTCAGCGACGCCGGCTTTTGCAGATAAATGTCCTTGCCGGCGAGCGCGGCTTCCATGGCGGGCTGCGCGTGCCAGTGGTCCGGC
The DNA here is from genome assembly GCA_050014175.1 of Candidatus Solibacter sp. Taxonomy (GTDB): domain Bacteria; phylum Acidobacteriota; class Terriglobia; order Bryobacterales; family Bryobacteraceae; genus Solibacter. Next base: position 24,114 of record JBEKDV010000063.1, read on the forward strand.
GTGCTGATGCAGACCGCGTCGATGCTCTTATCGGCGAGCATCTCCCGGTAGTTGGTGTAGGTGGCCACCTTGTCGAACCTGCCGCTGCCTAGTGTCTTCTCGTAGGATGTCTCGACCAGCGATTTGGCGTCGGCGACGCGGACGCTGTCGAGATCGCAGACGGCCACGTACCGCGCTAGCGCGTGGTGCTTCAGCAGGCCGCCGAACTCCGACCCGCGCGCGATGCGGCCGCATCCGATCTGCCCCATGCGGATGATGTTGCTGGGAGCGCTCTGCCCGAACACGCGCGATGGTACGATGGCCGGAAAGGCCGCCGCGGCGAGGAAGTTCCTCCTGGATGTCGTCATTTGGCGTCCCCCGGGTCGGTCACCAGTAGGGGATGCAGATTGGGACTCCGGCAATGAAGGAATGAGGTGTCTCATGATGACCTGCACCCACTTTACCTCCTCGGCACGGGGGAAGGCGAGGCCAACGGGGAAGGGTGTAAACTGAACAGGACGCGGGAGTCCGAAACAGAAACCGCGGTCCCACAATTGGTGGAGCAGGCTTCAGCCTGCCAATCCGCTTCGCAGCTCGGACTCTTCTTTTCTAGAATGCGATGGCGTAGAAACGGGAGTGAAGTCATGGTTCGAATTGCCATTTGTCTTATGCTGATTTGCGGTTTCTGCTGGGCCCAGGCGGCCTCGGATTCGCAGGCGGCGCCTTCGAATGTGCGCGGCGCCGAGTACCCTCGCGTGAGCTCCGATGCGCGCGTCACGTTCCGCATCAAAGCCCCCGAGGCGAAAAAAGTGCAGTTGCAGCCGGGTGGCGACGATAACGGGTTGGGCAAGGGCCCCATCGACATGATCCGGGGCGCGGACGGCGCCTGGACCGTGACGACGGCGCCGGCGGTCCAGGGCTTCCACTACTACTGGTTCCTGGTGGATGGGGTGATCGTGAACGATACCGGCAGCGAGACGTTCTTCGGCTGGGGCCGGGAGTCGAGCGGCGTGGAGGTGCCCGGGAACGACGCCGGCTTTTATGCGGCCAAGGATGTGCCGCACGGCGAAGTGCGGGTCCGGTGGTATTACGCCCAGACCACTGCTGCCTGGCGGCGGACGATGGTCTACACGCCGGCGGAGTATGACCGCGACACCCGGACGCGCTACCCGGTGCTCTATCTGCAGCACGGTTCGGGCGAGGACGAGCGCGGCTGGACGAACCAGGGCCGGGCGAATTTCATCCTCGACAACCTGATTGCCGAAGGCAAGGCCAAGCCCATGATCGTGGTGATGGAGCAGGGCTATGCCGTGGCTCCGGGAACGATGCAGGCGGTGGCGGCGCAGGGCCGAGGGACACCCCAGCCGAGCCTCTTCGAACAGGTGGTGCTGAACGACTTGATCCCCATGATCGACAAGACCTACCGCACGCTCGCCGACCGCGACCACAGGGCCATGGCGGGGTTGTCGATGGGCGGCGGCCAGACGCTGCAGATCACCCTGACCCACCTGGACAAGTTTTCCTGGATCGGCTCGTTCAGCTCGCCGTTGCGCGGCGGGGCCGACCTGAAGACGTCCTACGGCGGGGCGTTCGCCGACGCCGCGGCGTTCACCAAAAGAGTTCACCTGCTGTGGTTCGGCGCCGGTACGGCCGAGGAGAGGATGCTCCAGCCGGCGCTGGCCATGACCGAATCGCTGCAGCAGGCGGGCATCAAGAGCGTGTTCTACCAATCGCCGGGCACGGCCCACGAATGGCAAACCTGGCGGCGCGACCTGCACGAATTCGCACCTTTGTTGTTCAGGTAGTGGTCGCCGCGCCGCAACCGCCGCGCGCTTGCTATCCGGGCGATGCGAGGTTAATGATAGTGCGCATGAGGTCTTCTATTCCGCTAATGACGATGGCGCTGTGCCTGGCTCCAGTGCAACTGCGCGCGGCAGCGTTCGATGTGACGGCGTACGGCGCCAAAGGCGATGGCAAGACGGTGGACACGGCGGCCATCCAGAAGGCCATCGACGCGGCCGCGAAGGCCGGCAATGGCGTGGTGACGTTCCATCCCGGCGTGTACCTCTCCGGCGCGTTGTTTCTCAAATCGCGCACGGAACTCCGCGTGGATGAAGGCGTGGAGATCCGCGGCGTGCAGCTTCTGGCGGCGTATCCCATCATGCAGACCCGCGTCGCCGGTATCGAGATGCAGTGGCCGAGCGCCCTCATCAACGTGTACCAGCAATCCCACGTGAAGATCGGCGGCAAAGGCGTCATCGACGGCGACGGCAAGATCTGGTGGGACAAGTATTGGAAGATGCGGCGCGAGGAATACGAGCCCAAAGGACTGCGCTGGGCGGTGGACTACGACTGCCAGCGGCCGCGGCTGATCCAAGTATATAAATCGACCGATATCGATCTGCAAGGGCTGACGCTCAAGCGGCCGGGCTTCTGGACGGTGCACATCTGCTACTCGCAGCGGGTGACGGTGGACGGGCTCGTCATCCGCGCCAATATCGATGGGCGCGGGCCGAGCACGGATGGGGTGGACATCGATTCCTCGTCCGACGTGCTGGTGTCTCACTGCGATATCGAGAACAATGACGACGCCATCTGCCTGAAGGCGGGCCGCGATGCCGACGGCTTGCGCGTCAACCGGCCCACGGAGAAGATCCGGATTTACGACAACACGGTGCGCGCCGGCGCGGCCGGGGTGACCATCGGAAGCGAGACATCGGGCGGCATACGCGACGTCGAGGTCAAGGGGCTCATGGTGCTGAGCCCGGTGCCGGCGGGGATCCTGTTCAAGAGCGCCAGCACCCGCGGCGGGACCATCGAGAACATCGATATCAGCAACGTGACGACGGTGGGCGTGGCCACGCCGGTCAGCATCACGCTGAACTGGAATCCGAGTTACAGCTACGCGAAACTGCCCGAAGGTATCAAAGATACGCCTTCTTACTGGCGCGTGCTCACCGAAGTGGTGCCGCCTGAGAAAGGGCTGCCGCATTTCCGCAAAATCAAGATCTCGGGGTTGAAATCGACCGGTGCGCAGCGGGCCTTTGCGGTGAGTTCCTACGCGGATTCGCCGCTGGTGGACTTCGAGTTCAAGGATATCGAGATCGAGGCCAAAACGGCGGGTACAATCGCCAACGCCCAGAACTGGAAGATGGAAGATATGCGCATCAAGACAGCGGATGGCAGTACGTTGACGGTGAAATAGTGGCATAGAGCAGCTGAGCCGCAACCAAAATAAAATGGCATTCCGAAAGGACCCACGCGGGTTCGGCTCTCTAGATCCAACCAGCGTGAGAGAGGAATGCCATGCAACAGTTTATCGCG
>JBEKDV010000064.1:0-27013 GCA_050014175.1 Candidatus Solibacter sp.
ACCCTGCGAAAGCCGCTGACGAGGGTTTTCAGGAGAGCCGGATGCGGGAAATCTGCACGTCCGGTTCGACGAGGGGACAGTGGGTCGCGAGGACCGTCGCTCACTGTCCTACTCTACCGGCCTAATTTTGGCTCGAGGCCTTTGGCGATCGTGCCGGCCAGGCCCAGGCCGCCTTTCTGGGCCATGACGGTGGCGAATTGCTGCTCGGCATAGTCGGTGGCGACTTCGCCGGAGGGGTCGTCGCCGTCGCTGAACCAGTTCGAGCCGCTCTCTCGCGCGGAGCGCAGAATCTGCCCAATTAACAGAGCTTCGAATTGTTGCGCGGCGTCACGGATCTTGGCGGGATCCTGGGATTTGGCGGTGGCGGCCGGCAGGGCGGCCGCGCTACCGGGCAGGACGGAAGACAGGGCGAAATCGCTCATCAGATCACCTCGACTTCGGCTTCCAGCGCTCCGGCGGCGCGCAGGTTTTGCAGGATGGCAATCACGTCGCGGGGGGTGGAGCCGATGGCGGCCAGAGCGCGCACCAGTTCCTCGACGGTAGCGCCCTGTTTCAACACCACGTTGCGGGCCTTTTCCTCCTTGGCCGCGACAGTCGTCTGCGGAACCACTTCGGTAGTGCCGGCGGCCATGGGGTTGGGTTGCGAAACCTGTATGACGGTCTGGATCTCGACGCTGAGATTGCCGTGGAGAATGGCGATGGGCGATACGCGGACATCCTTCCCCAACACGATGGTGCCGGTGCGCTCGTTGATGACGACGCGCGCCGGGCGGTCGGCCTCCACCGTCAGGTTTTCCAGTTGGGAGATGAATTCGGTGACGCGCGCGCTGTACTCGGCGGGCACGGTGACGCTCACCAGGCCGGCGTTATCGGCGAATGCCGGAGCCTGCCCGACGTTGAACTTGAGGTTCACGGCTTCGACAATGCGTGTGGTGGTGGTGAAATCCGATTGCCGCACCTGAAGGTGGATGATGCCTTTGGGCGCGATGGACGGCGCGCCGCGTTCCACGGTGGCGCCGGCCGGTCCGCGGCCCACGGTCGGGTGGTTCACGGTCTGGGAGGTGCCGGCCTTGCCGCTGGAGAATCCACCAGTCACGATGGGACCCTGGGCGACGGCGTAGACCTGGCCATCGGCGCCGCGCAGCGAGGTCAATACGAGGATTCCGCCCTGCAGATTGCGGGCGTCGCCGATGGCGGCTGCCGTGATGTCGAGATGCATGCCGGGCTGGGCGAAGGGCGGTAGGGTCGCCGTAACCAGGACGGCGGCCGTGTTGGCGACGCGGATGGCGGTGGGCGCCACGCTGACGCCCATGCGCTGCAGCAGGTTGGTCAGGCTCTGTGCCGAAAACACGCTCTGCTGGCGATCGCCCGTGCCGGCCAGTCCGACGACCAGCCCGTAGCCGAGCAGTTGATTGTCGCGCACGCCCTCGATGGCGACCAGGTCTTTCAGGCGGGCGGCCCGCGCCGTAGGCGTCGGCGCGTGCAACAGGAACAAGACGAGAAGCGCGGTGGTAAAGGGTTTCATGTTCAGAAGGGCAGGAGGCCGAGCAGCAGGCGATAGAGGATGAATGGCCGCCGTATGGCGTCGCCCACCACGCCTTTGCCGTTGACGCGGAGTTCCAGTTGTCCGAGGTGGTCGGAGCGTACGGTGTTGTCGCTGCCCACGTCGGCGGGACGCACGATGCCGCGCACGGTGATGGTCTGGCGCTCGGAGTTGACCTCGAGGTCCTTGGTGGCTTCCACCAGCATGGTGCCATTGGGCAGCACGCTGGAAACGCGCGCCGTCAGCGTGGTGGAGATGACGACGTCGCGGCTGGTGGTCCCCTGGCCATTGATTTGGGTGTTGCCGGTGACGCCGGCCAGATTGTTCCACGGGCCGGTCGCCTTGGTGATGCCGGCGAGCGCGCTTATCGAGTTCGCGGTGCTGGAGGTGCGCCCCGTTTTGGTCGTGCCCGAGGCCACCGCGGAAGCGTTCTCCACCACCAGGATGGTAATCATGTCGTCGATCTGGCTGGCTCTGACGTCGCGCGCCGCATCGGCCAGACGCGAACCCGGCGTCCAGATCCCGCCGGGAGCGGCGGCCGGCGCATCGGCGGAGCGTGCCTTGGCGTCGGTGACGTAGCGATCCAACGCCGTCTGCGCGGCGGGCGACGCCTTCTTCTTGGCGGCAAACGTACTGCCTGCGAGCAAGGCGATCACCAGGACCGGAATCAGCAGCTTCATAGACTTCCCTTCGTAGCAACCACTCTGCCTTGGGACTCGACACGGGCCTGAAAGCGCCGTTTGGAGATGGGGTTCTGCACCGGGATGATTTCGCCAATGGCGCCCGAAGCTTCGGCGACGCATTCCAGTTCGAGCCGCGCGCCACCGCGGATGGCCTCCGCCAGCACCGTCTGGCCGCGCAGCACCACTTTGGCCGGTTCCAGCCACTCCGCGCGCAAGGGAGTTCCGGCGGCGATGGCGCGGCGGGGGACCTTTCCGGCCACTTCCTCGACGGAGATGGCGAAACCCGCGGCGGGAACTTCCTCCCGCGTTTCCAGGCGAACGAGCGCGGCATCGAGCGCCAGGCCAGGCTTGAGGTCTTGGGCGGCCACGACGCGCGCCGTATCGACCGTCACTTTGACGCGCGCCCAGAGCGTAAAGCGGCGAGTGCCGCCGTAGGCGACGTAGCCGCTCCAGTAACCGCCGGCCGGCCCCTGGCGCAGGCCCGAAACGGGAAATGCGAGCGCGCCTTCCGGGGCGGCCTGGCGGCTGAAATCGAACAATTCGATGTGCGCCGCGGGCAACTCCTTTTGCATCGCGGCGAGCAGCGGGCCGGCGGTGAGCACCGCCACCGGGCGGGTGACGCAGACCTCGCGTTCGGGTAGTGGCGAAAGGCTCCAGAGCTCGGCCAGGCGGCGCAGCTCCGGCACGCGAAAGACGCGCTGCACGCCGGGGGCGGGAGCCAGGGCAAGCGGCGTCGCGGGCGGCACCGCGGTCCACTCCGGAAACCCGGCGGCCAGATCGCCCGCCAGAACCCGGTCGCTCCCGGCGCTCACGGCCAGGCAACCGGCCAGCGCAAATGCGGCTAGCGGGATCATTGGGTGAGCTGGTTGATCTGCTGGTACATCTCGTCGGCGGCCTTGACCACTTTGGAGTTGGCTTCATAGCCGCGCTGCGCCACGATCAGGTTGATGAACTCTTCCACCACGGAAACATTGGATTGCTCGGTGTAGCCCTGTAGTATCGTGCCGGTCCCTTCCGCCCCGCCCGGTATGCCGACGGTGGCGTCGCCGGAGGCATCGGTGACCGTATAGAGGTTGCCGCCGATGCTGTTCAGTCCGGCCGGGTTCACGAAAGTGGCCAGTTGAATCTGGCCTGCCTGCTGCGCCGCGGTTTGACTGTTTAAGGTGTAGCTGACCGTTCCATCCTGGGCGATGGAGATCTGCTGGGCGGCGGCCGGAATGGTAATCTGCGGCTCCAGCGGGTTGCCGTCCTGGGTCACGATGTTGCCGTCCTTATCCATCTGGAAAGCGCCGGAACGGGTGTAGGCCAGGTCGCCCGAGGGCCGCCTTATCTGGAAGAAGCCTTTTCCCTGGATCACCAGATCCAGCGGATTGTCGGTCTCCGAGAAAGCGCCTTGGGTGAAGACAATCTCGTTGGAGGAGCTGCGCGTGCCCAATCCCACCTGCAGACCGGTTGGAACCAGGGTCTGCTGCCCGCTGGCGGAGCCGGGCTGCACCACGGTCTGGTAAAGCAGGTCCTGAAACTGCGCGCGGCGCATCTTATAGCCGGTCGTGTTGGCATTGGCCAGATTATTGGCGATGTTGTCGACGTTCATCTGTTGGGCGTTCATGCCGCTGGCGGCGCTGTAAAGTGCTCGAATCATCTCCACTCCTCGTCTAAACCTTGGCGACCTCTTCGATCGCCTTTTTGTTCATCTCCGTCCCCAGCGAGACTGCCTTCTGCAGCATTTCGAACTGGCGCATGACGCTGACCAGGCGAACCGCGGATTCGGCGGTCCCGGTGTTGGAGCCTTCCAGGTGGCCTTGTTCCACGGTGGTTCCGGACGGGGCCGCCGGGCGCACCGCCGGGTCGTTGACGCGAAAGTAATTGCTGCCCTGTTTGGAGAGGCCCGCGGTGCTGGTGAAATCGACAATCTCCAGCTTGCCGGCGGCCACGCCATCCTGGGTGATGGTGCCATCGCTGGAGATTTCCAGGCCGCGCGTGGCCTGCAGGGTGACCGGGGCGCCTGCGGAATCGCGCACCGGGTAGCCATCGGCCGAGGTCAGCTTGCCATCGGCGGCGAGGCGAAAATTGCCGTTGCGGGTATAAAGAGGACCGCTCGGTCCGTTGACCGCGAAGAAGCCCTTGCCGGAGAGAGCCACATCGAGCGGGTTGCCGGTGGTTTGAAGGGCGCCTTGGGCATGATCCACCCAGGGGCGCTCGATCAAGGGCATGGTGGAGGACACGTCGTTGCCGGCAGCCTCGGGAGCGACGTAGAGGCTGTAGAACTCGCGGTCGGCCTTGTATCCCCCGGTGGACGCATTGGCGATGTTGTTGGCCACGAGGTCGAGCGACTCCATGCGGGCGCGAAGGCCACTGGCTGCGATGGCGGTCATGGGGTCCATGCGCGAAGGAAGAGGCACGGCGAGTGCCAACCGCGCGGTGAGGAGACAACTTTCTCAAAAGACAGCGAATCCGGCCGAAGAGAAGGATAGGGAGCGGCGCAGTTCGCGGCAAGGTTTTGGCGGAAATGGCGTGGCGGACAGGATTCTGCCGCGCCGTTGGGGCGCAAATGCTTGAAAACGCGACCGGCTGCGTTTGGCCTCCGAGCTGCAATTCCCGCCGCGTGGCTGCACTCTCCGTACCGGCGTCGCCGCTCGCTCAACTTCTCCCGCGGTCAACCACGGCAGGCGCATCGCGGTTGACGGCGGAAGCCACGCCGCGCGCCGCGGGCAGGGCGACCGCTGCCTGGCAGTTCCCGGAAATGTTGGCGGGCATGGTCTCCGCCATCGACGCGGTCGAAGGCGATGGGGGCGGCAGTGCGTCCGAAGCGGGTCCGGGTCCGGACACGCCGGCAGGCATCGAGACACTGCTGGGAGGAACGCATACACCGCAGCACACGAACACGGCGGCGGCTTCCCGGCCTGCCGCGCCGCGCACGAAGCCCCAGCCGGATGCGGAGCCGGCGGCGGCAGGGCCAACCATCTCCGCGGTCACGCTGCAACCCGCACCCGCTTCCCCCGCCGCGGGAGAGGATCTCCCGGCGCCGAAAGAAACCGTCTCGATGTCCGCGGGGAATGGGGAAGCCACGGTCACGGCAGGCGCCAAGCTCCCGGCCGCGGCAGAGAAGGCGCCAACGGTCGAGCTCCAGGCGCCTGGCGAACTGCCGGAGCCAGGTGTGACGCCCACCGCGCGGAACCGGCAAGCCGGGCAAACCGCAACCGCGGCGGGGCGCAATCTTCTTCCGGCCGCGGGATCCGTCCCGTCGTCCGGCGGGGATGGCGAACCCGCGCGCCCCGGTGCCGCCCCTTCGCCGGAACAACCAGCGAGCCCAGCGCTCCTTCCAGGCGCGCCGGTCGCGGCCGCGGCGGCGAATCCGGCTGGGGTTAAGTTGGCGGTTGACGGCGAACCGGCAGATCCGGAGCGGCTGTTGCACCTCGCCACGCGGCAAAGCGGGGAGACTGCGACCCCGGCGGTGGCAGCGCCGCCGACCGCGGCGGTAGCGGACGGCGAGCCCGCGAGCCGGAATCAACTCGTTGGCGGGGCGCCTCGGAGCGGTGCGGAGTTCCCGGCCACGGTGGTGGGGACGCCGGTGGCGGGAAGCGGTTCGGAATCGCCCGTGCCCGGTCCAGGGGAACGCGTGGCGCGTCCGCAGGATGGCCGGTCCGCAGCGTCACCCGAAAAAACCCAAACGGCGGCAACCGCTACGCGAAGCGGAGTGGCGAGATCCTATGGCCAGGAACAGGGGCAGGCCACGCAGGCGCCCGCGCTCGCGCAGAGTCCGGCAGGGATTGACGCTAAGCCGGATACGGGAGCGGCGGTCGGGCATGGCCCCCGGCCAGCCGGAGTGGAGTCGGTGTTGCCGCCGCCAGCGCAGAAAACGGCTGAGGCGGCGCCGGCGCAACCCGCGCCTGTCACGGCGCAACCCGCGACTGCCGCGGCGCAACCCGCACCTGCCGCGGCGCAACCCGCGCCTGCCGCGGCGCAACCCGCGCCTGCCGCGGCGCAATCCGCGCCTGCCACGGCGCCACACGGCACGCCGCCCGCGCGCCGGCGACGGGAGGACCCGGACCTTGCCGTCGCGGCCGGCGAAACGGCGGTCCACGCCACCATGCCCGCCCCGGTATGGCGCCCCTCCGCCAACACGGACCTCACGGACTTTTCGGCCCGCTCCTCCGTTAGAACGCAGGATTCCGCGCCCTCCCGAAGGTCGTCCGCGGCCGCGGTGGCACAGGTGCTGGCGCTCAGTGGGCAAGCGCCCCGGACGGTGAATTCGATTGCACCGGCGGAGCCGTCACGGCAACCTGTCGAGAGGGCGTCCGGCCCCTGGTCCAACCCGCAAACGAGTGCCGCCGCGGAGCCGGAGGAGCCAGTGACGGCAGCACCGCAGAACCTCGCCGCGACTCCGGTTCCCGCCGCGGACGCGCAGGTCCGGGTGCTTGACAGCAACACTGCCGACCGCGATGAAGTCGCTTTTGCCGTGCAGATGAAGACGACGCCGGCGCCCGAAGAGAGCGCGCGGCGCGAATCGCCGGCAAGCCTAGCGGAGGCCGGGGGGGCACAGTGGATTTCCACGCCGGCGCCGCACGATGTCCCCGTGCCAGAGCCGGCGCCGGCCGGCGAGAATCGTCCGTCCCGGTCGCGTGCGGCGGATGAGGCGCCGGTGCATGCCGGGAAGGAGCGCCGCCCGGAAACGGGGCCGGCCGAACGTACGGAAACGCCAGCCGGCGCTCCCGATGGCAAACCGATCCCGCACGCTTCGCCGGACGCGCAGGTGAAGGCGGAAACGGCGCCCGATCGAACGGATACCACGGCGGCCAAACCAGTCCGGCCGCAGGATGCCATGGAGAGCGAGACCGGGCCGGAAGCGGCCAAGGCGCCCCTCGTGCGCGACCTGAAACTCGAAGTCGGCGGCGGCGAGCAACGCGTCGAAATTCGCGTGTCGGAGCGCGGCGGCGAAGTGAAGATGACGGTGCGCACGCCGGACACCCAGTTGGCGGGCGCGTTGCGCGAGAACCTGCCCACGCTGTCCGCCCGGCTCGCCGACAGCGGCTTTAAAAGCGACGCCTGGCATCCGGCAGCCTCCGCCACCAACCAGTGGCGGCACACCGGCGAGTCTTCCGCGGGTGGCGCATCGCAGGATGCCAACACGCCATCCCGCCAGCAGAATCGTCAATCGCAGGACGACGCCGGGCAACGGCGTCCCAAGAGTCCCCAGGAAGCAACACCTCAGAAGGAGAAAGGAAAGGATTTCGCATGGTTAATGTCAACCCTACGCTAAGAATCGCGTCGCGCACACCCTACACGCCGCCGGCGTTGCGGCGCAAAACGGAAACTCCGACAAGTACCGGCACTTCGGCCCCAGGGACGAATTTCGGCACGGAATTGAAAAACCAGTCCGACCCGGCCGCCGCGACTGCAACTACCGGCACCACTACCGGCACCGCTACCGGCACCACTACCACTACCGATCCGGCGCCGGCTTCCCGCATGATCGGCACGGCCAGCCCGTGGCCCCCCGCCACGGTGGTCACAACCCCCGCGGCTACCACGTCACCGCTGGCGCCCACCGCGCAATCGCTCTTCGGCGCCAATCCGTGGATTACCGACGCCGGAGGAACCGGACCCAACGGCAGCTACAGCTACAACCAGTACTACTTCGCAACCCCCGAGACGGCCGCCACGGTGGCGCAGATGCTGGGCGGCAAGGTGGTGACGGTGGATGCCATCACCCCATACGGCCCCTTCACGCAGAATGAGGCGAACCAGATGGTCCAGATGCCCGACGGCAGGCTGATCAACGCCGGGCTCGTTGCCGGGTTTTACGACCACGGCTACACGCAGCAGACGGTGGACAAGATGATCGCCGCCGAAGTCACCGGCGATGGAATGTATTCGTAAAGGAAAGCCCATGATCTCAGCGATCTCGCAGAACGATCCCACGGCGGCGAGCTCCAGCTCGTCCACCACCACCGCGGCGACCGGCGCTACGGACGTCACCAAGGACATGTTTTTACAACTTCTGGTGGCCCAACTCCAGAACCAGGACCCCTTGAACCCGGCCGACAGCACGCAGTTTCTGACCCAACTGGCGCAGTTCCAGCAACTCGAACAATCCATGAATATGGGCACGGACATATCGGCCATCAGGAGCGATCTGGACACGCTGGTAGGGAACACCGCCAGTACGGGCACGACGACGGGCACCACGACGGGCACAGCCTCAACCACCAACTAACAGGAGACACCAATGTTCACATCTTTTTCGACGGCTCTTTCGGCGCTCGACGCCACCTCGACGGCGATCGATGTGGTGGGCAACAATCTTGCCAACCTCAACACGCCGGGGTTCAAGGACAGCACGACTTATTTCCGCGACCTGGTCACCGAATCGCTGGGCGCAGGTCTGGGCGAAACCCAGGTTGGATTCGGCACCGGAACGCCGATCACCATGCGCCAGTTCACCCAGGGCGCGATTCAATCGAGCTCCGGCGTGCTGGACGCGGCGATCGCCGGGGATGGCTTCTTCGTCGTCGATAACGATCAGGGCAACCAGCTCTACACCCGCGCCGGCAGCTTCCAGGTGGATGACAGCGGAACCCTGCGCACGCAAACCGGAGAGGCGGTGCAAGGTTGGACCACGATCGATTCGACCACCGGCGACGTGGACACCAATATGCAGGTCAGCAATATCGTGGTGCCGGTCGGCGGCGTCAAGCAACCGGTGGCCACCACCAACATGACACTGGACTTGAATCTCAATTCGGCAGCCGCGGCCGATGCCACGTCGGATCACGCGGAAACCATCAAGGTCTACGACACGCTGGGCACCAGCCACACGCTGACCGTGAACTTCGAGAAGACCGGCGCCAATCAGTGGTCGTACGCCGTGACCATTCCGGGCGAGGACGTCAGCGGCGGCACCGCCGGCACGCCCTCGGAGATTTCCGGAGCTTCCGGAACCCTCACCTTCGGCACCGACGGCCAGTTGACCTCGCCGGCCAACGGCTCGCCGATCCCCATCGCCATCACCGGCCTGTCCGACGGGGCCAGCGACATGAATGTCAGTTGGAACCCCTACACTTCGGCGGGCGCGGGGCGCATCACGCAGTTCGGCCAGCCCTCGGCGCCGGCGGCGAGCTCGCAGGATGGGTCGCCGGCGTCACAGTTGACGCGGGTCGGCCTGGCCAACGGCGGGCAGTTGCTGGCACAGTATTCGGACGGCACGCAGGTGGTGGTCGGGCAGGTGGCTATGGCTAACATTCGCAACCCCGAATCGCTGATCGCCGTGGGGAACAACAATTACCAGGCGAGTGCGCTCACGGCATCGCCGGCCATCGGCGTCCCCGATACCGGCGGCCGCGGCGATATACAGGGTGGCTCCATAGAATCCTCCACCGTGGATATCGCGCAGGAGTTCACCGACCTGATCGTCCTGGAGCGCGGGTACCAGGCAAATTCGCGGGTGGTCACCACCGCCGACACACTGAGCCAGGAAACTATCAATCTGATTCACTAAGCGGCGCCGGTAGCCGGCCCCGTCGAGAGGGTCCGCTCGAACCCTTGGTGGAACTAGGAGAAAGGCCCTAAACCTTTGTTCGGGAACTGCCGATCATTTGGGGGAAGAAGATGACGCCTCAGGAAGAGATAGCGCCGCTGGGCGATGTGCCGGTCGATATCGAAGTCGAACTCGACCGGCGCGTCATGACGACGCGCGAGGTGCTGCAGCTCGAAGAGGGCTGCGTGATCGGCACTTCGCGAAGCGCGGGCGAGAACATCGATATTTACATCGGCGGTGTGCTGTGCGGTTCCGGTGAAATCGTAGTGATCGAAAACGCGCTCGGTGTGCGCATCACCGACTTCCGGGACGACTTCTGACGGGCCAAACGGCGATGCCGCGTCGGCGGGGAGAACGGTAATGGAAGCGATCCAACAAATGACGGCGGTCGCGGTGGTGCTGCTGCTGTTCGGCGTGGCTTTGTGGGTGTTGCGCCGGCGGGGGTTCGGCGGCGTGACGCGGGGGAACAAATCCGCCGGACGGCGAATCGAGTGTCTGGAGCGGCTGCCGCTGGGGCCGCAGCACACGCTGCACCTGGTGCGCGTGGGCGAGACCGAACTGCTGCTCGCATCCTCACCCTCGGGCTGTTCGTTGGTGGAGAGCTTCGCGCGCCGCAGCGCGGAGGCAGGGCGGTGAGACTGGTGCGATTCCTGAGCGGTCTTGCCCTCGCGCTCCCCGCCATGGGGGAGGCGGGCGAACCGTTCTCTCTGCTCGGCATCTCGGCCGGGAAAAACGGCGCTTCGCTCAGCGTGCCGATGCAAATCGTCATCCTGCTGACTCTGATGACGCTGCTGCCGGCGGCGGTCATGTCGATCACGCCGTTTCTGCGCATCGTGGTGGTGCTGCACTTCCTGCGGCAGGCGCTGGGGACGCAATCCACGCCTTCCAATCAGGTGCTGATCGGTCTGGCCCTGTTCCTGGCTTTGCTGGTGATGCAGCCGGTGATCGCCGATATGTACCACCAGGGGTGGGAGCCGATGGAAAGCGGGCAACTTACGCCCGGGCAGGCCATCGAGCAGGGAGCCAAACCGCTGCACAATTTCCTGTTGCGGTTCGCGCGCGAAAAAGATATCCGGCTGTTCATCGAGATCGCGCACGCTCCGGCGCCGCGAAGCCCCGCCGATCTGGATCTCAAGATCCTGATCCCGGCCTACATTCTTTCCGAGCTTAAGACCGGATTCCAGATCGGCGCAGTGCTGTATCTGCCCTTCCTGATCATCGATCTTGTCATTGCTTCGGTCACGCTATCGATCGGCATGGTGCAACTGCCGCCCGTCATGATTTCCGCGCCGTTCAAGATTCTGCTCTTCGTGCTGGTGGACGGCTGGAACCTGGTGGTCGGCTCCTTGATGAAGAGCTTCTACTCATGACACCGGAAACCGTGGTTCAAATTATCCGCCAGGCTCTGACGACTACCTTTTGGCTGGCGGCGCCCTTGCTGGCGATCGGCTTCATGGCGGGCCTCGTGATCAGCCTGGTACAGATCGCCACTTCGATGCAGGACAACGCTTTCAGCACCATCCCGCGCCTGCTGGCGTTTCTCGCCGGACTGCTTTTCCTGTTGCCCTGGATGGTGCAAAGGACCATGGCCTACACGATTGCGCTATTCGGAGACCTCAGCCGGTATGGCCGGTAATGCGACGCTCCCGGTGGGGGCGCTGTACGGGTTTCTGCTGGTGCTGGCGCGCGTCGGCGGGTCGTTGATTTTCGTGCCGCTGCCGGGAGTCAAGAGCGCTCCCGAGATGGCGCGCATTGCCCTGGCTTTGGGATTCACCGTCGCGCTTTACAGCCAGTGGCCGGTGGTACGGACGGACGGCGTCTCGGTGGCGGTACTCTTCGGGTGGGCCCTCGCCGAGGCGGCGGTGGGCCTGGCGATCGGGATCTCCGTAGCCATCGCCCTGGAAGCTTTCACGCTGGCGGCGCAGGTGCTCGGGTTGCAGGCTGGATATGCCTACGCTTCCACCATCGACCCCAACACGGAAGCCGATTCCGGCATCCTCCTGGTGTTCGCACAACTGATGTCGGGGATGCTGTTTTTCGCCATGGGGCTGGACCGCGAAATCCTTCGCCTCTTCGCGCAAAGCCTGGAAAAGGTCCCGGCGGGCCAATACGTTTTTGGCCGGGCGACAGCCGAGCCCCTGATCCGCCTGGGCGCGACGCTGTTTTCCGTAGGCGTGCGTCTGGCGCTGCCGGTGGTGGCGCTCTTGGTGATGGTGGATGTCGCCCTGGCGCTTTTGGGGCGGATCAACGCGCAGTTGCAACTGCTCACCCTGGCCTTCCCGGCCAAGATGCTCACCGCGCTGCTTCTGTTGAGCTGGATGTCGGCGATGTTTCCGCGGGTCCTGCGCGAAATCTGCGGGGCTTCCTGGAGCGCCGCGCACCGGATGTTGGGTATATGACGCGCCATGGCGGACAAGAGCGGGAAAACCGAGCAACCGACCCAGCAGCGGCTCAAAAAGGCCCGCGAAGAGGGCCAGTTTCCGGCGGCCAAGGAGTTCGTCGCAGCCCTGCAGTTCATGGTTTTCCTGCTGCTGCTGGGTGCGGGCGGCGCCGCCTGGTTCGGGCAATTCCGGCAAACCACGCGGGCGATCCTGCGCCTTGCCTTCGCGCCCGAATTGCAGCCGGCGGACCTGATTCACGTTGCCTGGCAGCTCTTCCGGCAGAACATCCTGCCCCTGGCGATGGCGGGTGCGGGGGTTTCGCTGGCCACCGTGGCCTTTCGCCTCGCGACCACGCGCTTCGGCATCAGCTTCAAGAAGCTCATGCCCGATGCGGCGCGTTTCGACCCTATCGCGCACCTGCGGGAGCTGCCCAAGCAGAATCTGCCATCGCTCGGCCAGGCTTTGGTTTTGCTGCCGGTGTTTCTGTGGGCGGTGTGGGTGGTGGCGCGCGACCAACTGGACGTCTTTCTGGCCCTGCCCCTGCAGAGCGTGGAAAGCGGCTTCCGTCTGATCGCCAGCTCGCTGATGGAGCTGTTCTGGAAGGCGGCGGCGGTCTTTCTGCTCTTTGGCTGCGTGGATCTGGCGCGCCAGCTTCGGCGGCACAAATCGGAATTGCGCATGAGCAAACAGGAAATCCGCGAAGAGATGAAGGACGTGGAGGGCAATCCGCAGATGAAGGCGCGGATCCGCCGCCTGCAGCGCGACCGCGTACGCCGCCAGATGATGAAGGAGGTGCCGCAGGCGACCGCGGTGGTGGTCAACCCGACGCATTTCGCCGTGGCCATCCGCTACCACATGGACAGCATGTCGGCGCCGCTGGTGGTCGCCAAGGGCAAGAACCACCTGGCGCTGCGCATCCGGCAGAAGGCGATCGAGCACCAGGTGCCGATCGTCGAGAACCCGCCGCTGGCGCAGGCGCTCTACCAATCGGTCGAAGTCGGGCAGGAGATTCCGCCGCATCTCTACCGCGCGGTAGCCGAGATCCTGGCCTACATTTTCAAACTCATGAACGGAAGGATGCCCGGATAGCATGACGCCGTCCAAAGCCATTGCCGCGCCGCCCACCGCCAGCAGCCTGCCGAAATGGTTGCTGGACCTTCCCCTGGAGACGCTGGGCGGACTGGTGGTGCCGCTGGCGATGCTGGCCATCGTGATCGCGCTGATCACGCCGCTGCCGCCGTTCGTTCTGGACTTTCTGATCGTCACCGACATCCTGGTGTCGGTGATCGTGCTGATGGTGTCCCTGTACCTGATTCGCCCGGTGGAATTCACCTCGTTCCCCACCACCCTGTTGTTGCTGACGTTGTTCCGCCTGGCGCTGAACATCTCCAGTTCGCGCCTGATTCTGATCAACGGAAATACCGGGACGTCGGCCGCCGGAGAGGTGATCGGAGCGTTCGGGAGCTTCGTGGTGGGCGGCAATTACGTGATCGGCGCCGTGATCTTCCTGGTGCTGATTGCGATTCAATACGTGGTAATCAATCATGGCGCGGTGCGCATCAGCGAAGTGACGGCGCGTTTCACCCTGGACGCGCTGCCGGGCAAGCAGATGTCGATCGATAGCGATCTGAACGCCGGGTTGATCGATGAAACGGAGGCCAAGCGGCGCCGCAAAGCCCTGGCCACCGAGGCCGAATTCTACGGCGCCATGGACGGCGCGTCGCGCTTCACGCAGCGCGACGCGGTGGCCAGCATTCTGATCACGGCGATCAACATTATCGCCGGCTTCCTGATCGGCGTGCTGCAACACGGGATGGACCTGCGCAAGGCGATCGAGACGTACACGGTGCTCACCATCGGCGACGGCCTGGTGACGGTGATCCCGGCGCTGATGATTTCCATTTCAGGGGCGCTGATCGTCACCCGGGCGAGCAGCGAAGCGCGGCTGGGGGCCGAGTTCCACAAGCAGATCCTGGGAAACTCGCAGCCCATCATGTTGGCGGGCGGCGTGCTGGTGGCGCTGGCCGCTTTGCCCGGCATGCCGAAACTGCCCTTCCTGCTGCTCGGGTGCGGAGCCGGCGCGGCCGGCTGGAACATGCGCAGGAAGGAGGTGGCGCTGGCCGCCGCGCCCGCCGAAGAGGCGGGAAAACCGGCGGCCGCCAGGGACAACGTGGAATCGCTCCTGCGCGTCGAACCGCTGGCTATCGAAGTGGGGTTGGGACTGATCGGACTGGTGGAAGGCGCGCAGGATTCGCCGCTATTGCGGCGCATCTCCGCCATCCGTCGGCAACTGGCCGGCGACCTTGGGTACCTGTTGGCGCCGGTTCGGGTGACCGACAACCTGGCGCTGCGCAGCCGGGAATATTTAATTTCGTTGAAAGGCGTGGAGGTTTCGCGGTACGAGCTGCCGCAGGGCTGCGAGCTGGCGATTCCCACCCACGCCGTCAGCGCGCCCATCGATGGCCAGGCCACGCGGGACCCGGCATTCGGGATGAACGCCTTCTGGATTCCAGGGGAACGGGCCGAACGCGCCCGCCACGCGGGCTACACCGTAGTGGACAGCGTGAGCGTCCTGGGCACTCACCTTTCCGAGCTGATTCGCCGCTTCGCGCACGAGTTGTTTTCGCGGCAGGATGCCAAGCGCCTGATCGACCGGGTGGCGGTGGAGCACCCCAAGGTGGTAGAGGATGTGGTGCCCAAGCTGCTGCCGCTCTCCACCGTGCAGCGCGTGCTGCAGAACCTGTTGCGCGAGCGTGTATCGATTCGGGACGCGGTTTCGATTCTGGAGGCGCTGGGCGAGGCCGGCGGTTCCACGCGCAATCCGGTACTGCTCACCGAGTATGTGCGCCAGTCCATCCGCCGCTCCGTGGTCAAGCCGTATCTGAACCGGGCGGGCGACATGCCGGCGTGGTTCATCGATCCGTCGATCGAGCAGGCGGTGGAATCCGCCGTCGAACACGGCGAACAGAACAGCCACATTTCGCTTCCGCCCCAACAGATTCGGGAAATCCTCAACCGCATTTCCACGCGCATACAACAGCCGGAGACGCCGGTGGTAGCCATCACCTCCAGCGGCGCGCGCTATTTCCTGCGTCAGCTCGCCGAGCCCACCCTGCCCAACCTCTTCTTCCTGGCGCACAACGAGGTCCCGCCGGGTCTGCGCGTGCAATCGCTGGGCAATATTCAATAGCCGAGATCCTACAGAAATTCCGCGGATCCGCCGATAGATTCCACGTGTGGCGGCCGCTCATACGCTGCCGGAGAACCGAATGAAGATTAAATCCTACTATTCCCGCACGGTGGAGGACGCGATGGCAGCCGCGCGTCATGAGATGGGGCCGGAGGCGATGCTGGTGAACAGCCGCAAAGCGCCGCCGGAAGTGCGCCATCTGGGCGAGTACGAAGTTGTCTTTGCCGATGGCGCTGCCGCCGCGGCGACGGCGGAGACTTCACCGAAACTTCCGGGCGAGGGGGTGGCGGTTGCCCTGGCGCCCGCAGGCGAGCGGCTATCCACGGAAGTCGCGGAACTCAAGAAGGAGTTGGAAGGGATGCGGCGCGCCATCACACGGACGGCCTACGCGCCGGCGCAGTGGATCGGCGTTTCGCAAGACATATCCGATGCCTATGCCGCGCTGACCGCCGCGGAAGTGCCGGCGGAGCTGGCCCGCGAAATCGTGCAGGCCGCCGGAGATCGCTTGAACGGCCATCAGCCCGCACCCGGGCGCGCCACGCAGAGAACGGACAACGCCGCCTTCCAGCGGGCGCTCAAAGAGGAGGTTTCCAGCCGCTTCACCGCCGATGCGACGCTGGGCCGGGGCGCCGCACAACCGCGCATCGCCGCCCTGGTGGGGCCTCCCGGTTCCGGCAAGACAACCACTCTCGTCAAGCTCGCGGTGAGCTACGGGCTGGCCGCGCGCCGGCCGGTCCTGCTGCTCTCCATGGATACCCATCGCGTCGCCGCCGCCGATCAGCTACGCTCCTACGCCGCGATCCTCGGTGTCGGTTTTCAACTGCTGGAAACGGTATCGTCGCTGGCTCAGACGATCGAGGAAAACCGCGGCAAAGAACTGATCTTCATCGATACCCCGGGGTTGGCCCACGGCGACCTGGAAGACTCGGAAAGTCTCGCGCATTTTCTGGCCACGCGCGGCGATATCGACACGCACCTGGTGCTTCCGGCATCGATGAAGGCGGCCGATCTGGCGCGCATGGTGGATGCTTTCGAAATCTTGCGGCCGGGGCATCTTCTCTTCACGAAACTCGATGAAACCGGGTCTTACGGGCCGATTTTCAGCGAAGCGGCGCGGACCGGCAAGCCGTTGTCGTTCTTCACCACCGGCCAGCGCATTCCGGAGGATCTCGAAGCGGCCAGCCCCGAGCGCGTGCTGGATCTGGTGTTGCATGGCGGCGGCGCGAGGGCGCGATCGGCCGCCTAGAAAGAGGCAGCGGGTGATGGGTGGAAGCGTATGTATGGCTACACGGCGCCTGGCGATATGACCGACGAGGAGCGCGAGCGCCTCATTCTGGAACACCTGCCCCAGGTGCGCCTGATCGCCCGGCGGATTCAGGAACGGCTGCCGGACAGCATCAGCCTGGACGACCTGGTTTCCAACGGAGTGCTCGGGCTGATCTCGGCGATTGACAATTTCGATCCCGCCCACAACGTCAAGCTGAAAACCTACGCCGAGTACAAGATCCGTGGAGCGATTCTGGACAGCCTGCGCGGCTTGGACTGGGCGCCGCGGCAGAAGCGCCGCAAGTCGAAACAGATCGAGGCCGCCATCGCCGTCGCCGAGCAGCGCTTGAAGGGCCCGCCGACGGAGGAGGAGATCGCCGCCGAGTTGGACATCACCCTGGAGGAGTATCACGAGTGGCTGGTAGAGATCCGGGGTCTCAATCTAGCCAGCCTGGAGTATGCCGGCAACGATCAGGGCAAAGATCTGCTTCATTATCTGCCCGACACCGGCGAAAACCTTCCCTCCGCGCTGCTGGAACGGGCGGAGCTGGAGAAATTGCTGGCGTCCAGCATCGATCTCATCCCGGAAATCGAGAAGACCGTGCTCAGCCTCTACTATCAGGAGGAATTGACCCTGCGCGAGATTGCCCAGGTGGTAAACCTGCATGAGTCCCGCATCTCGCAGTTGAAGTCCCAGGCCATCGTGCGGCTGCGCAGCCAGTTGGCCGAACAATGGCCCACCACGCGGGGGATGGTCGGGGCATGAGCGTTGGCGGAGACCACAACCAGATCTCCGAGCAGCTAGGCGGCCTGCTCGATCAATGGGCGGCGAGCCTGGCCGAGGTGGTCCAGTCGATGGCCGACCAGAAGCCCGCGGTGAGCTGGGAGGCCGCCGGCACGCCGCCGGCCGGGCCCGACCTTTTGTGGTGGGAGCAACCTTTCCAGGTTCTAACGGGCGCGGCGGTCTGGGTGGCGGCCCCCCGTAGTACCTGGGAGCATACCGGCACGCTCACGCTGAAAGCCGCCGGCCTGGAAACCGTCGAAACTAACGAGGCTCGAAACACCTGGCTGGAGATTCTAGGCCAGTCGCTCTCCACTCTGGCCCGTTCGATTGGCGGCGTGCTGGGCCGCGAAGTAGGGTGCGAGGCCGGCATGGAGCGCGCACCCGAGACCCATCCGCAGTCCGCGGCATCGGTTTCGCTGACCTTCGGCGATACGCCTCAGGATCCGCTATGGATCGGTTTCAGTCCCAAGCTGGTAGCCCTGCTCTCGCATCCGGCGGGCGGCGACGCGGGCGAAGGGTCTTCCGGCCACGCGGATGCCGGGGGCGACGCCCCCGCCGGCCGCGGCGATGTCCCGCCTACCATGGATCTGTTGCTGGATGTCGAATTGCCAGTGAGTGTTTCCTTCGGCAAGACGGAGATCCCGATGAAAGATGTCTTGAAGCTGACGACGGGCAGCATCGTGGAACTGAACCGGGGTGTCAACGAGCCGGTGGAGGTGTTGGTGAATCATTGCCTGATCGCGCGCGGCGAAGTGGTAGTGGTGGAAGGCAACTACGGCGTCCGCATACAGCAGATCATCAGCCGGGGCGACCGGCTGCGGAGCGTGCGATGAACGCCCTGCTCCTTCCCCTGAGCATCCTGTGTGGACTTACACTCTCCAGTACGGCCATCAGCCTGTTCGCGGTCTACCGCGCCCATTGCCTGCTGCGCCAGATGAAAGAACCCGCGGCCGTCAAGCAACCGCGTACAGAGGCCGAACTTCAGTCACTCCGTGACAGCGTGGACGCGCTGGCCGCCCAGCTCCACGATCTGCAGAAACACCCGCCCGTGGCGCAGTCTCCCGGACTTCCCAGACCCGGACTCAACCTGAACAAACGCTCCCACGCCTTGCGCATGCACCGGCACGGCGAGGGCGCCGAGCAGATCGCGGCCGCGCTGGACCTGCCGCGCCAGGAGGTGGATCTTCTGCTGAAGGTGCATCGCATCGTACTCAGCAACGTGTAGGGAGGAGGCGCAATGCGGCCCTTGCTACCGGGCCCCGCGGCGTTCCACTACTTGCGGGAAAACCGGAACGGAGGACCGGATGCGGACCAGGGCGTGCGGCCCACCAGGATCGCGTCCCCGTCGGAGCGAATCTCCAGCGGGCCGCTGGCGGGGGACTCGGAAAGATCCAGCACCGCGGCCATGTGCGCGGGCAGCGGACCGCGCACCGTGACGCGAAGCGCCGTGGCGGGTTCCATGCTGCACAAGGCGCGCGACCGCCGGGCCTCCACCACCTCGGCGGGCGCACTGAAGCTCAAGCGGGCGGCGTCTTCCGTCCCATCCAGATGCCAGAACTGCTCCAGCGTATGATCACCCGGCGGGCCGTCCACGGTATCCAACACGATGAGCTTGGCGGGCTTCACGAAGACAATACGGCGGCGATGGGTGAAGCCGGCGTAGGCGCAGGATGCGTCCAGGTAGTCCCGTTGCGGCGACGTGATCCACTCGCCCACGGTAACGGAGGGCTTGTGGTTCCAGCGGAAGGGGCCGCCGGGAATTGCCTGGTCCCGGCCATCGATGCGCACGGTGTTGTGCGCGGCCGATCCGCGGAACCGGTTGCGTTCGGCGGGGTCGGCCACATAGGTAAAAGTGCCGGGGTCGATGAGGATCTCGCGGCCCGCGGCGCGCGCGGTCAGGCTGAGCACGTCGGAGTGACTGTGGCCGGCGGAGCCTTCACCGAAGGGCCCGGCTTTGATCACCAGTTGCACATCGTCCACGGCCATGACCGCGACGCCGCTATCGGAGAAGAATCGCGAGGCGCGAGGCGCTGGCGGCGCCGTGCGGATGGACAACGCTTCCGCTCCCAGCCACCATGCGGCCTGCTCGCACAGGGGGGCGCGGCCGCGCAGCCATTCGGGGCGGTCGAACAGGACCGCGCAGGTGGCCATGGTGGCGCGGCCGAACGTGGAGCGCTCGCCATAGGGGTGGAACAGGCGGCCTCCGTCGTCGTCCCCGATGAGGGGCAGCGTGCCGTTGACGCCCAGGAGGGCATCGAGGTATTCGGCCATGGCAACCAGCCGGGCGTCGAACGCCGCAGGGGGTTTGGCCAGCACCCGGTAGAGCAGGAAAAAATCCAGTGCGTAGATGTGATAGTAGGCGGACTGCTCGAAGTGGCTGCCATCGCCGCGGACTTGCCGCTCCATCTGCCGCTCCACCATGCGGCCGCCGGTCTCCGCCCAGCGCGCGGCGCGCGGAAAAGCCGGGAACAACACGCCCAGAGCATGCAGCGCCACCGCCTCGCCCAACAGGTGCGTGTTGGGCGAAAAATACACCGAAAGATTCCGCTCCAGAAAACGGCCGTGACGATGGAGCGCGGTCAAAAAGCGCTTGCGCAGCGCGTCGGGCATCCCGCTCCCGGCCATGTGCCAGAACCACGCCCAGGAAAGCGCGCGGAAGGCCACTTCCAGCGCGCTGGCCCAGTTGATGCCGCGCAGGAACGGGTTGGCATCCAGCCAGCTCTCGACCTGGCGGAAGGCTTCGTCCAGGTACTCGCGGCGGCCGCTCAGCAGAAACGCCTGTGCCAGAAGGGTGAGGTGTTGGTGACGGTTGAGCTCCCAGATCACTTTGTGATCGCCGGCCCGCGAGAAGTCCAGATAGGGCGAGCGCCGGAAGTACGGCGTGCCGGTGGACACCCGGTGTAGGTAGTCGCGACGCCAGTCGATCACCGGTCCGGTGTCCACAGTCAACCCCAAGATGGGGAAACGGTGACTCAGGATCTCGCCGGCAATGCGCTCCACCTCGGCGGCGTATGCCGTTTCGCGGAGGGCGGCGGCGGTGGCCGCCGCGTCCGGCAGCAGCGGCGACCGTTCGTGGCGAGCCCCGGCGCCTCGAGGGGGAAGCAGGAACAGCGCCAGATTGCTCAATTCCTGGCGCAGGCGAAAGGCGATTTCTTCCCGACTACGCATGGCGGCGCAGGAAACCCCGCCCGCCGGCCCGGTGCATCGGCGAACGCCCGTCGGGCAGACTGGCCGTTGCGCCCGTGAGAGAGGCTTTAGACATGGCTCCCTCAATCGTACACCGCCCGGCCGTGACGGCCGCCGCCGGGGACCGCCAAGCCGCGATGGCGCGAGCACGATGTACGTCCGCGGCGGCGGCGCGGCCACGGCGGACGGATTTCGCGTATTCTGATATGGCGATGGCTCGCCTCGGTTTCACCGGGAAGCGTTGCGGACGACACGGAGACAATCGAACATGGAATTTTACACTTGGGACGAGATGGAGAAAGAGGTCTTGAGCGACACCATCGCTCGCAAGATCATTGCCGGCGACAAGGCCATGGTGGCGCAGGTCTTCCTCGCCAAGGGCGCGATCGTGCCGGAACACCACCATGAGAGCGAGCAGATCACCTATATCCTCGAAGGCGCGCTCCGGTTCGAGATCGGCGGCCGCGCGATCGTGGTCGGAAAGGGGCAGGTGCTGCGCATTCCCTCCAACGTGCCGCACCGCGCCGTGGCGCTCGAAGAGACACTCGACCTCGACATCTTCAGCCCCATCCGCCAGGACTGGCTCAAGAAAGACGACGCTTACCTGCGGGGGTGATGAGGACTGGCCGTCCGGAAAATCGCCCCTGAGCCCGTTCCCGCGTGCCACAGCGCTCCATCACGGACCGGTCCTTCCCCTGCAGGCCAGCAATTCAATTAGAAACTCAGGTAGAGTGCATACCGCGTCCCTGCGAATGGCTACAACTGCGCGGCCTCCTCGACGGCGGTGGTCACGGGGCCCGGTTCAGCGCCGGCGCACAGGCTGGCGACTGGCAATCCAAGAGCCTGGAGTCCAATCTCGCCAGTTGCGCGCTGAAGCGCGAGGCCATCAATGCGGCGGAAGCGTTGCCGATCTGGCCGAGGCCTTCCTCACCAGCGAATTCTGGGCGAACCCCGATGTACTCGTAATTGACGGCACACGCGTAATC
Organism: Candidatus Solibacter sp.; assembly: GCA_050014175.1. Classification (GTDB taxonomy): domain Bacteria; phylum Acidobacteriota; class Terriglobia; order Bryobacterales; family Bryobacteraceae; genus Solibacter. The sequence goes on from JBEKDV010000064.1 coordinate 21,557, forward strand.
ATAGCCGTCATAGTAGTCTCGCGATCTACCTGCTGCCGCCAGGCTGCCAGATTCGGCGTCCGCCATACCAAGGTTCCAATTCGCCAAGTCTCTGCTCATAATTCACTGCCTCGTCAACTCGGAAGCCCGCGAAAACACATCGGTTAGCCGGCGAAAGCGCCGGACCCATAAAAGCGGCCAATCGGAGAGTATGCGGATGCGGTGGTTTTTCTCTGGTTTCTCAAATCGCCCACGAGTTTCGCCGAGAGCCCATTGATCACATCGGCAGAACCGCGCCGCACCTTTAGGCTGCGCAGCCCGGCGGGCACGCCAAGGCCTCCGCGCACACCTTCCGGCCGGGAGGGCCACAACCGAGGAAGGCGGAAGGTGAAATCGGCCGCGCAGGAGGGAATTACGGGTGGTTCAGAGAAGCGCGGCGTCACCGCCGGCCGGACCCTTGATTTTATCAGGCGGATAGTGCCCTTTTTGCCCGTTTTGCGCCTGAAACGCCTGGAGCTTTAGTATACTGGCCCCAGTCAGTCCGATTACGTGTTAATTGCCATGAAGAAAATCGTCGCCGTTCTCGCGCTTGCTGCCTTGCTTGCGATGCCAACTCTGTCGAAGAAGGCGAGCACCCCGTTTGCGGGCCGATGGGACATCACCGTCACGCCGCAGGCGAACCCCAGCAATCCGCCCAAGAATCCCGCACAACTCCAGCCCTACCCCGGCTGGATGGAAGTGGTGGAGCGCGACGGCAAATTCGATGTCCGCGTGCAGCCCCGGGCCGGCAGCGTGCACCCCGCGAGCGAAGTCAAAATCGATGGCGCCAAGCTGACCCTAGTGGTTTCACCCGCCGCCAAGGGGCCTGCCATCACCTGGGAGTTGGAGGTGAACAGCAACCGCTTGACCGGCGTGCAGAAGCGGGGCGATGTGGTGGCGGCGCAAATCGCCGGAGTCCGCGCACCGGAAATGAAACGCAAGCCGCCCAAGGCCTGGTCCGATCCGGAACCGCTGTTCAATGGCAAAGACCTGACCGGATGGGAGCCCATCCCCGCCGGCACGGTCAACCATTGGGTGGCGCAAGATGGCGTGCTGCTGGACACCGACCATGGCGCCAACCTCAAAACCACGCGCACGTTCGACGATTTCAAACTGCACATCGAATTCAACTGTCCCGATGGCGGCAATAGCGGCATCTACCTGCGCGGCCGCGACGAGATCCAGGTGGCCTACGAAAAGCCGGGCGTGGAAGACAAGTTCCACGACATGGGCGCGATTTACGGATATATCGCGCCTTCGGTGGAACTACCGCGCAAACCGGGCGAATGGGAAAGCCTCGACATCACCCTGGTGGGCCGCGATCTCACCATCGTGCGCAACGGCGTGAAGACGATCGATCACCAGGAGATTGCCGGCATCAGCGGCGGCGCTCTGGATGCCAACGAAGGCGAACCGGGACCCTTTTACCTGCAGGGCGACCACACCGGCGGTATGAAATACCGCAATATCACCATCTCGGTGCCGAAGAAGTAGCCGGACACCGGGAACAGATCCGTCAATTGCACTCCGCTTCGAGCGGGCCCGCCAACTCTTCGAGGAAGAACAACCGCCCCGGCAACGTGGGCATGAAACTGCTCGGCACCCACCGGTTCGGGCCGTAGCGCAGCGTGACCCACAGACTCAACCCTTGCCACATCATACCGCGCCCGAGCACCCCGTCCGCCCCGCCGACGATGCGGTCGGCCTGCAGGAAAAGACCGGGGCCGATGGTGTTGGCGCGAGCGGGCACCAGGGTGGTGCGGCTCTTGAAGCTGGTGATGGCGTTCTGTTCGACGGTCAGCGGGTGGAGTTTTGCGCCCAGGCGGTAAGCTTGGCGTTTCCATTCCTCGTCGGTGGCGAATTCGGCGGCGAAGTGAGGCTCCCAAAACGCGATGTGAAATACGCGGCCAATGCCGAACACCACGATGAGCTCCCCTCCGCCGTTCTTCAACTCCGCGATTCGCTCCGGGAAGGTGGGCAGATCGTCGCGCGTAGCGAAGTGCCGCTGCCGCGGCGGGACCGTCAGCCCGCCCAGCGGCCCGTAGAAAGCCTGCTCCATGGCATAGCGGAACGCGGCGGGATTCTCGGGTGGCAGAGTATTGCCCTCGGCGTCACTCCACTCGTCCATGTTGAAGCCGTGGACATGATCGCAGGCCACATTCCACTCCTTGAGGAAATAGACGGCCCAGCGGTACATGCCCATTGGTCCAACCGGCAGGATCAGCGCCAACCGGCGGCCCGCATCGCGCGTCCGGCGGATGTGAAGCGCGATTTCGTGGCCCAACATGGTATCGAAATCGGCCATGGTAGCGCAGGGCACGGGTTGGAAATCCCGATGCCACCAGGCCTGCCGGTCGCCGATGGCATCGGCGCGATGGGAGCAACAGGCGTCGATCTTCTCCAGGTCCCATCCCGCGGGGAAAAAGCCTTCCAGCATCGACCCTTTGAGGGTACTCATCAAGCTGATTCCGGTGTTCGCCACGATCCCTCCTTCCCGATATCCGTTTGGCCCTCAGGCCATCGCCAGGATTTTGTCCAGCGCCGCGGAAACCTCTTTCAACTGATCGGGCTTGCCGGGATTGCGCCCGATTTCCGGAGAGATGGGGCCGTTGTAACCGGTCTTGACCAGGGCGGCCATCACCGCCTTCCAATTCACGTCGCCTTCCAGGAGATCGGCAAAGCGCGCCGGTTCGCCGCGGCCGCCCAATTTGAAGTCCTTGAAGTGGATGCGCTTGATGCGTTTGCCGAGGGTGAGAATCCAATCCTCCGGATATCCGTACTGCATGCAGTTGCCGGCGTCGAAATGGGTTCCCACCCATTCGCTGTGGAACTGGTCGACGAAGGCGCGCATTTCGAGCGGGCTCAGCAGGAACTTGTTCCAGACGTTCTCGGGGTTCAGGAAAACCTTGGCGCGCTCGGCGTCCGGAACCACCTTGGTCAGCTCCGCGGTGAAGCGGTCCCAGGTTTCCTGGGAACCGAATTCCAGCCTGGCGCCGCTGCCGAGGCGCACCGCATAAAGAAGAAGCGCGCCGCAGTTCAGGTCGGTGGCGATGGCGATGGCCCGGCGGATCGCCTCTACGCCGCGGGCGCGCACGGCCGGGTCGGGGGCGTTGAGCGGGTTCTGATGCAGAGGGTCCGAAACCCAAAGCGTGGCGATACGGATGCCCGCTTTGCCGGCGGCATCGGCCATCCGTCGGGCGTCGTCGTGGCTGATGTCCAATGGCAGGTCCGAGCCGACGGCAAGTTCGATGGCATCGAAACCCGCCGACTTGGTTTGTGCGAAGCACTCGGGACGAGGCATCTCTCTCGGGAAAATGATGGAGCAGATTCCCTTGGTAAACCGGGCGCTGGGTTGCGCGCTGGCCGAGAAGGCCGCGGCCGCCAGTGGAGCGGCAAGAACTTGGCGTCGTGTCATGCCTGAAAGTATGCCAGAACCGGCGGCGGGTGGCTAGCGCTAGCCAGGTTCCGGGCAGGGGTGCAAAAAAGAAAAAAGCATAAAGAAACCCCATTGCTTCGATAAAGTGCGCGGTGATATAATCGCGCCATCTTTTAAGAAGTAAGGGAGGCACCATGCTTAGCCGGACGATAGGGGTTCTCTTCTGCATATTTGCGGGCACATTGTTGTTTGCCCAAACCGATCGGGGCGTGATACGTGGAGTTGTGAAAGACTCGTCGGGAGCGTTTGTTCCCAGCGCCCAAATCACCATCACCGAAATTCAAACCAACACCCAGGCTCGAAGCCTGGTAACCGACACGGACGGAAATTATGAAGCCGCCGAGCTCCAGCCAACCACCTACCGGTTGAAGGTGGACGCCAAAGGGTTCCGTTCCTTCATCGCCGACAACGTCCTGCTCGAAGCCGGGCAGGTGCGCCGTGTGGATATCACGCTGGAAGTCGGCGCCGCGACGGAATCGATCACAGTGCAAGCCGGCGCCGCCCTGATCCAGACGGACAGCGGCACCATCTCCGAGGAGCTGAATACGGGTAAGGTGTATGCGGCCACGCCCTTCGTGGATATCTATCCGTCGCCCTTTGCCTTGATGACCACCATGCCCAACATCCAGGGCAATGGCTGGGCGATGGTGTTCGCGGGCATCTCCGACCGGAACAAGCAGACCTACGCCTATGACGGTGTTCCCAACGACACCACCGGCGACCAGGACGACAACCCGAACTTCTATGAGACGGTGCAGGTGACCACCCAGAACGCCGGTGTGGACAGCGGCCGCGCCGGAAGCTTCAACATGATTTCCAAGCACGGCGCCAACGAATTCCACGGCGACGCCTACTACAAGCACGAGAACAGCGCGCTGAATGCCAGTTCGGACACCATTCCGGCCACCAAGAAGATCCCCTACCTGTTCCACGAATTCGAGGCGCAGGTCGGCGGGCGCATTATCAAGAACCGCACCTTCTTCTTTGTGGGATGGATGCACCAGAAGATCCCGCTCGGCTACAACCAGATCGATACCGTGCCGACCGCCCTGATGCGGCAGGGCAACTTCACCGAGGTCGCCGCCATCAAGGATCCTACTACCGGCAGCCCGTTCCCCGGCAATATCATCCCCGCCAACCGGATCAATCCCGTGGCCACGGCGCTCATCAACACCTACTATGCGCCGCCGACCAACAGCGCCCTGAGCAACAACTACGTTTGGTTCTTCCCCCACAACCAGGACCTGTATCGGGGAGACTGGCCGTTCTTCCGCATCGATCACAAGGTGACGAACAAGAACGACCTCTACGTCCGCTACATGAATCGCATCACGCCGTACAATTTGGCCGGCGCGAACCCCCTGCTGGACAACACCTCCTCGCGCAACCAGGGGCAGATGGTGGCGTCCGATACCTGGGTACTCAAACCCACCCTGGTCAACAGCTTCACCTTCGGCTATCAGTGGGACCACCAGCACGCCGGAGAGTCGGAATTGGGCTTTTCACCCCTCACCGGCGACGTGGCGGACCAGAAACTCGGACTCCAGGGAGTGCCCACCGGAAACTTCGTATTTGAAGGGTTTCCGCAAATGACCGTCTCCGGTCTTACCACGTTGTCCCTGGGTGGCGGCGGCGTGAACCATAACATTTCCAACGATAGCGGCATTTACACCTGGAACGATCTGGCCACCTGGTCGCACGGCAAGCACGTGGTGAAATTCGGCGCCAACGTCATGCACCTGTGGTTCCTCGTCAATGCCACCATCTCCACCACCGTGTATGGGAACTACAGCTTTAACGGCTCCATCACGGGCAACGCGACTGCCGATATGATGCTCGGTCTTCCCTACCAGTCGAGCCGCCTGGCGAACCCGTTCTTCGATCGCTACTCCACCCAGGACGTAATCGCGCCCTTCTTCAGCGACAGCTTCAAGGTCACTCCGAAATTGACGGTTGAGTATGGGTTGCGTTGGGATTTCACCTCGGTTCCGACTTTCCAAGAC
>JBEKDV010000065.1:0-26922 GCA_050014175.1 Candidatus Solibacter sp.
AACGGCCAGACCTCGCGCCGGGCCGTGGTCGGGATCGCGGAGCGGACGCTTTCAGCCGTGTTCAAGAAATCAGGGGTGAAGGGCGCCCATGCTCATCGGTATCGGCATACTCTGGCCACCCGCCTACTAGAGCAAGGCGCCACGTTCGAGGAAGTGGCGGACATCCTGGGGAATAGCCCGGCCGTCGTCCGGAAGCATTACGGCAAGTGGTCCAAGGGGCGTCAGGCGAACATCGACCGCCTCATGTTCGCGCATTTTGAGAGCGCAGCCGTTACAAACCCAGTCACAAAAAAGTCACACGAAAAAATGGGGGCCGTAAACTAATGAAACCAAAAGACATTTTGTGGTGCGGAGAGGGGGACTTGAACCCCCACGAGATTGCTCCCGCTAGCACCTCAAGCTAGTGCGTCTGCCAATTCCGCCACCTCCGCGTTCAGGGTGTTACTTTTTCCCCGGCGTAGGCGGCGCCGGAGCGGGTGTCTGCTGTTGAGCGGCAGCCGGCATCTGGAGCGGCGCAGTCACCGACCCTGGCGCCTGCTGCTGGCCGGGAATTCCGACCGGCACCGGAGGCGCCGTTTTCGGCACGCTCGTCTTGGGAGCGCTTTCCAGCACCGAGGTGCCTAAGCCCGCATTTCTGGTGGCCAGAATGGAAAGCGAGAGCGACGTGACCATGAAAAGCACCGCCGAGATGGTCGTCGCCTTGGAAAGCAGGGTCGCCGACCCGCGCGGTCCGAAGGCCGTCTGCGAGCCCATCCCGCCGAATGCGCCCGCCAGATCCGCCGCTTTGCCGCTTTGCAGCAAAACCACCACGATCAGGAACAGGCACACGATTACATGAACAATCAACAGCAGTATATACATCGTCTTTCCTTCAGTATACGGAAATGCCGGACTCCGGTCAAACCGGCGTGACAAACTTCATCGCCGCGACTGCCCCGCGAGACGCGTACTCCAGGAACAATTCCATCCCCTGGTAGTCTCGCGGACTCAGTTCATGAACGATATGCCGGGTCAAATACTCGCGCACGACATCGGGCGCAAAGCCACGCGCATCGCTCTCGGCGGCCACGATCTCCTCCAGGTGGGCCAAGCCGTAGCGGCAGCTATCCTGGAATGCCGCCACCAATTCCGGGGTTACCGTGCCCTTCCGTCCGGCCCAGACGGCGAAGACCATGGGCAAGCCGGTCATCTCCACCCATTCCGCCCCCAGATCGTAGACGTGCCACGGCAGGGAGGCGATGTCGATGCGCAGGGCCGGGTCGCCGATGATGAGCGCGGCGTCGGCGATGCGCAGCATCCGATCGAGGTCCGGAGCGTGGGAGACCGATTGCGGCGCCACGCCGTAGCGGCGCTCCAGGATGACACGCGCAAGCTCCACGCTGGTGCGCGAACTGGAGTCCAGGGCAAGCGTGCGAATCTGCTCCGCCGGGCGGGAGGAAATCAACAGGATGCTGCGCACCGCTCCGTGACAGGCAATGCCGGCGCCGGGGATGATCTCCAGATCCTGCCGGGTCAATTCGAAAGAGGGTACGATGCCGATATCGGCGGCGCCCGAGGCCAACTGGTCGGCACAACCCGCGGGGAGGCGGAATTCCAGCTCGAATCTGCCGCGCCCGGGCCCATGGAGCATTCCCCAGACCAGCGGTGAGGTATTCAGATAACTGACGGCCGATACGCGAGGCCGCTTAAAAATAGGGTGGCTCAACCCTCAGTTTATCAGACGGTTTGCCGGATGCGCGTGAAATACCAACCCTACGGTACGTTCCCCGTACCGTAAGGGCTTGTACCCCAGTTGGCGTTTGATATCCTGAATAAGGCGGGCTCTCCGCGTCGCGCCGCATTGGACGCTCCATGCTACCTAAGACTTCTCTCTATATAATCACTGCCCTTTTCTGCGCCACCGCCGGACGCGCACAGATCACCCTCAACACGGTGCCCACACGCGAGGTCGGCCAACCATCCACACCAGAGCTGCTATTGAACCCTTTTGCCGTCCCCAACGCCAATCCCAACCTGGTGGAAGGCCGCGAGTTCTACAATCCCGCGGGGATTGCTCTGGATACTTCGGTAACGCCGCCGCACATCTACGTGGCGGATACGGCCAACAACCGCATTCTGGCATGGAATGATTCGGTTAATTTTACCAACGGCAAGTTCGCGGACCTGGTCATCGGGCAACTCGATTTCTTCTCCACCGGCGCCAACGGCCCAGGAACCACCTTGTCGACGGGTTTTAGCACGCCCACAGGATTGGCGGTGGACCAGGGCGACCTCTACGTCGCCGACAGCGGCAACAACCGGGTCCTGCGTTTCCGCAAACCGTTCACCACACCGCCGGGGCAGTTGGTCCCGGATCTGTGCATCGGACAGGCGAGCTTCAACACGAAACTCGTCAACTATCCCGGGGGACAAGCGGCCACGCCAACCGCCAATGGGATCGCGCTCAATAACGGCAGCGTGTTCACCGCGGCGATCACGTTCGATACGCAGCACAACCTCTGGCTGACGGATGCCGGAAACAACCGCGTCTTGCGCTATGCGGCCGCCGATGTCGCCAAGGGTGGGTTCGCCACCTCCATCAGCGCGACTCTGGAAATCGGCCAGCTCGACTTTATTTCCCGGCAACCCAATCTGCCCGACACGGCGGCCGGGGTACAGACCTTGAACCAGTCGGCCACCCCGTCAGCCATCGCCTTCGATGCCACCGGCCGCCTGTATATCGCCGACTCCGATGGGACCGCGGTGCTGAACCGGGTGCTCGTTTTCCTGCCGCCTTTCACCAACGGCATGTCCGCCACGCGGGTGATGGGCGTTCAACAGCCGCTCGTCACCGGGGCTCCGCTGCCGACCGATCCGCAGACCTTTTCCATCGCGATGGCCAACCCTACCGCAATTTTCTTTCTGCCGGGCACGCAAGGCATGGGTGTGGTGGATTCCGGATACTCGCGCATCCTGATTTTCGCTCCGTACGAGCAGTGGCCAGCCGCCACTACCGCCGTCTCGCCTTCCGCCAAAGCGCTTTTCGGGCACGCTAGCGGCATCACCGGCATCAGCAGCACCGACACCAAAAGCCTCGTTGCCAATGACGGCAACGCGCAGGCTTCGGCCAGCACTTTGTATAACCCTCAAGCAGCGGTCTTCTTCAACAACGAACTCTACGTGGCCGACTGGAAAAACAACCGCGTGATCGTCGTGCCCTGGCAGACCGGCAACTTTGGCCCGGCCACGCGCGTGCTTGGACAGGACCGCTTCAACACTAATTCGATCAATCTCATCGAAGGCCGCGAGTTCTTTTTTTACTCCAGCGTCGGAGCCGACGCCGCCGTGGTGATGGACAGCACGGGAGATACGCCCCACCTGTACGTCGCCGACCCGTACAATAACCGCGTCCTGGGCTTCCGCGATGTGCGCAAACTGATACCCGGATCGGCCGCCGATATCGTCATCGGACAGCCCGACCTGGCGACCGCGGTGTGCAACTATCCGACAGGTGACCCCAACCAGCCCACGCAATCGAGCTTGTGCCGTCCCATAGGGCTGCTGGTGGACGCCACCGGCAACCTCTACGTGGCCGATTCGTACAATGGCCGCGTGTTGCGCTTCCCCACCCCGTTTTCGCATGCGGGCAATCAGCAGGCGGACGTGGTGTTGGGCAAGAGCAATTTCGTTACCCCGCCGATCACCGATGCCAACCCGCGTAACATGGCTGCCCCCTACGGCCTGGCCTTCGCCGGCCCTAACGCCACTGTTGGGCTGTTGGTGAGCGATCAACTGCTAAACCGGGTGCTGTTCTTCCCCTTTACCAGCGGTACGTTTACCTCCGCGGATAACGGTAAGGCGGCTACCGCGGTGCTCGGACAGCCGGATTTCACCACTTCCAAGACCAGTACTTCGGATACGGGAATGTCGGCGCCGCATCACGTCTCGACCGATACCAGCGGCCGTCCTTATGTCGCCGATAGCACCAACAGCCGCGTGCTGATCTTCGATACGATTTCGAACCTGCCGAGCGCGGGCGCACACGCGTCCTTCGTACTGGCTTCCCCCAACGCCGTAGGGATCTTCGTCAACTCCACCACCGGCGAAATCTGGGTCACCGACATAGGCGGCTCCGTGGTCCGCAAGTACCCGCGCTACGACAATTTGATTTTCAGCCCCGCCGCCACCCTCACGATTCCGGCCAACGCCCCGATAGCGGTCACGCAGGATCAGTACGGGGACCTCATCGTGGCGGAGGCTCTGAACCGGGTGACGTTCTACTACCCGTCGCTGTCCGCCCTCAACGCAGCCAGCTTCCAGACAGCCAAGCCGCTGGCGCCCAACGCCATGGCGAGCATCTTCCCCGGCGGCATCCAGTTCGGCACGACTTCGGCCAGCGCATTCGACCTGCCCACGCCCATCCCTCTGCCCACGACGCTGGCGGGTATCCAGGTGACGGTCAACGGCACGGCGGCGCCGCTGTACTACGTAGGGCCCACGCAGATCAACTTCGTGATGCCCTGGAACGCACCCACCACGGGCACCGCCGATGTGGAGGTGATCGCGGTTGCCACGGGGCAGTTGCTGGCGGCCAGCCCGATCCCCATGAACACCGTATCGCCGGCGATTTTCGTCACCACCTCGGCCGGCGTGGGGACCAACGGCACCCCGCTCAAACTGGCGGCGGTGATCAACCAGGACGGCACCGTCAACACCGCCACCAACCCCGCCAAGCGCGGCAGCTATATCGCCATCTATGCCACCGGCCAGGGCGCGGTCTCGAGCCCGCCCGCCGATGGGGATATTCCCCGCAACGGCCTGGTTTCCGGCACGGGAAGCCTGCGCGTGTTCATCGGCACCGATTATACCGACCAGATTCCGCTGCAAGGCAGTGAACAGCGGAGCATCCCCGGCGTGGACGTCAACTTCATCGAGTTCTCCGGCCTTTCGCCGAGCTACCCCGGGATGTGGCAGGTCAACGTCCGGATTCCCCAAGCGACCGCCGCTGGCGCGGCGGCACTGGGCCTGTTGTTGAATAGCGTCCCGGACAATTTGCCGGCGACCACCGGATACCGCGTCGTGTTCTACGTGCAGTAGTTCTTGGTGGGGCAGGCGCTTCCGCCCAAGAAGCGGAATACTGCCGAATTGGTGGGGCGGACCCGCTTTTCGCTCCAAGAATCAAGCGCTTGCGTCACCGCGACAGGCCGACGAGGCGTCGTCCCCAGAGGGGACCCCAGGTCCAGGGGGACCGCCCCACCCCTGACGCAGATTACGCCGTAAAGGCATATTTAAGTGGCATTGGGCGCTTCCGCCTGCCCACCCGATTCGCCGCCCCACTAAAGCGCCTCAGCGTGCCGGAGGGCGCTCGCGCGAGGCGCTCTCCGCGGCGCGGGAGCGCTTGAGGGCGTACATGTTGCCATCGGCTTCGTCGAGCGCATCGCGCAAGGCGCGCCCCGCGGTATCCGCCGTCCCCCAACTGAAGGTGATGGGCAGGATGCCCAGCCCGCGGACGCGGAAATCGCGCAGACGCGATTCGACATCCGCCATGCGCCGCACCGCGACTTCGGTGCGCTGATTGCGGAACAGGATCACGAACTCGTCGCCGCCCCACCGGAATGCTTCATCCTCATGGCGGATGGATGACTGCATGAGGTGGCCGATATTGCGCAGGATCTCGTCGCCCACCAGATGCCCGTAGCGGTCGTTGATGTCCTTGAAATTGTCCATGTCGCAGACCACCACCACGCCTTCGAAGCCCGCCGGCTCCTCCACCCGGCGCGCCAGCGCTGCCTGGTTTAAAAGGCCCGTCAGCTTGTCCAGATCCAGCGTCTGTTTGCGCTCGCGGCGCAGGTGATCCAGTTCGCCGGAGAGGTCGCGCAGGCGGTCGATCTGGCTCTCGCTCCACATCGCCATGGCGGCGAAGGCCATCACGCAATGCAGGGCGAAATCGTAGTACGTTTCGTGGTGCAGGTACACCGCCCAGGCCGGCGCGCCGCTGCGATTGAACAGGTACAGCACAATGATGGCGTGCTCGAAGAACGCCGCGGCCAGCACCAACAGGGAGTAGCGGAAGATGCGCGCGCCCAGCCCGCCGCTGCCGCGCAGGGTGTAAAAGTTGTAGAGGTAGACGAAGCCGAGGACGATGGCATGCGACGCGTGATAGGCTTCCAGGCCCGAATATTGGCCGATGGCCCAGACCAGCGCCACAAAGATCGGCAGGATGGAAATCAGCCGCAGCACCGTGCGCCAGTCCTTCATGCTGGAAGCGAAGCCGGCGCGCGCCGCCGCGATCAGCACGATGGCAAACCCGAACTCGAAGGTGGCATAGGGCGCCAGCCACCCGGGGTGTAGCGTTTGCGTCAGTTGGTAGCCGAAGAATGTGGCTAGCACGCGCATGCCCCAGCCCACCGCCCAAAGTCCGAAGTAGACCACCCGCGACTGACGGTACAGGAACAGGAATACCGTCCCAAACAGCACCGCGCCGATTTCCTGGATGTAAAGCGACGTGATGTCGGCAACCGGGCTGGAAGGGTCCATCGGCTCAGTCTCCGTTGATGGTGTGGCGGCGGAACGCCCGCGCTTTCCCGGTCTCCTCGTCCACGTCGACGATCACCGAGTGCAACTCCACCCCGTGCTTGGCAGCCTCCATGCGCACCGGCAAGCCGGAGAGGAAGCGCTGCAAAATGGTTTCCGTATCGACGCCGATCACCGAGCGGTAGGGCCCGGTCATACCGCAATCGGTCTGGTAGGCCGTGCCGCCGGGCAGGATACGGGTGTCGGCGGTGGGCACGTGGGTGTGCGTGCCCACCACGGCGGATACGCGGCCGTCCAGATACCAGCCCATGGCCATCTTCTCGCTGGTCACCTCGGCATGGAAATCCACGAACTTCACTTTGACCGCCGGGTCGATCTGACTCAAGAGTACATCCGCCTTGCGGAACGGACAATCGGTGGACGGCATGTAGGTGCGGCCTTGCAGATTGATGACACTGCACTCCACGCCGTTGCGGGCGCGCACGGTGACGACTCCCTGTCCCGGCCCCTCCGGATAATTCGCCGGCCGCAACAGGCGCGGCTGGCGATTCAGATAATCGTAGAGTTCGCGCTTGTCCCAGACATGGTTGCCGCTGGTGAGAACGTCCAGCCCGAGGGCGAACAGGTCCTCGGCGATCGCGGGGGTGATGCCGAACCCTCCGGCGGCGTTTTCCGCATTGGCAATCGCCAGATCGATTTTGTTCGATTTCACGATGTCCTCCACGTGATCCGCCACAATCCGCCGCCCGGGTGAGCCGAAAATATCGCCGATAAAGAGAATCTTCACAGAGCTTTCAAGTTAGCACGGCGAACTTGGGGACAGACATGAATTTCCGGCGCCCTTTGCCGGAAATTCGCTGTCTGTCCCCGGTTTGGAATTTCCGGCACCCGTTGCCGGAAATTCGCTGTCTGTCTCCGGTTTGTTCCGTTCGCTATAATCAGGCCTGAAAATAAATCTTTTGCACCGGGCCGAACGTTATAGCAGCAGACAAGGCTACTGTAATGGGCTGGACACTCCCACTCACGCTGCCAGGGACGGCGCAGATGGCGCCGGTGGACGCCGCCGGCCGCTGGCCGCAATCGCCGGCGGAGTTCGAGCGCCTGGTGGAGGCGGTGCAGGACGAACTGGTGCACTTTGCGTACTGCCGCCTGCGCCGTCTGGAAGACGCCGAGGATACCGTGCAGGACGTGCTGGTGCGCGCCTACCTGGAACGGGAGAAGCGCCGCGCGGTAACCGGCGTGCGCCCCTACCTCTTCCGCATGGTGGCCAACCGGTGTACCGACATTCTGCGCCAACGCCAGCGCGCCCAACGGCGCCGCGACCCCTCGGACCCAGCCGATCTTGCCGCTCGCATAGGCCCGGAATCGCCGGTGGACCGCCTCGAAGAGATCGAGCGCCTGCTGATGCGCCTGCCCCACCGGCAGGCGGAGGCGATCCGCCTGCGCGTCTTCGGCTGCCTGCCCTTTGCCGCCATTGCAGAAGCGGTTGGCGTTTCGCTGCCAACCATCAAGTCGCGCTTTCGCTACGGAGTGGAAAGGCTCCGCGGCATTCTCACCAAGGAGGCTGCACTATGACCTGCCGATCCGCACGCCGCCAGATGGCGGATGCTTTCGATATCGCGGAGGTCCCCACAGGCGCGGAACTGCGCGCCCATCTGGAAATCTGCTCCGCCTGCGCCGCTGAATTCGCAGGGGCACGCAAGGCGCTGGCAAGCATCGAGCCGGTCGAACGGGTTCGAGCCTCCTTGGATTTCAAGGAGCGCACCATGAACAAACTGGCTGAACGACTTTCCGCCGCGCAAACGGCAAAACCGCGTTTTTGGACGAGGCCACTGCCGCGCCTCGCCTTCTCGGCCGCGCTGATTCTGGCCCTCATCCTGGCGCTGCCGTATTTCTCCGGCAACCGCACGCAACCGGGCGCCATCGCACTGCTGGCGCAATCCGTGGAAGCCATGCAGACGCTGCAAACCGTCCACATCACGGCGCGCATGCGGACACTTCCGGCGGACAACTTCGATTCTATCGGGTTGAACTACGATTTCGTTCCCGTGGAGATGTGGAAGGATTTTGGCAGTCCGCCGAAGTGGCGCATCGAAAAGCCCGGGCGCGTGGTGGTGATGGATGGCACGGCCTCCCTGCTGCTCATCCGGGGCAATAGCGCCACACGCGGCGGCGCGCGGCCCGGTTTCGCGGCATGGCTCATGCCCCTGCTGGACCCCGATCAGGTGCTGCAGGGCGAACTCCAAGCGGCCCGCGACGGCCGGTCCCAAGCCACTCTCGCCGCGGGCACGGAAACCGGTTCGCGCCTGCTGACGTTGCGCGCATCGCGCCGGGCGGAGGGCGATTTCACCAACGATTGGGTGAGAAATAGGTCCATCTTCGAATCCGACCACACCTGCGTCTACCGCTTCGACGCCGCTACCAGCCGCCTCACCGGATTGCAGGTGCTGGTGCACGATGGCGGCCGCGACGTCCCGGTTTTCGAGGTCACCGGCATTACTTACAACGAGCCCCTGCCGCCCAGCCGGTTCGCCCTGGATGTTCCGGCGGACGTAACCTGGCTCGGCACGGCGGAAGATCTGCCGGTGGCCGGCGACATCCCCACTACACCGCGCGATGCCGCCCTGGCCTTCTTCGAAGGGGCTGCCAACCGGGATTGGCAAAGGGTCTCCACGGTGTGGAAGGTGGACGAACGCTTCAAGAAGATCTACGGCGGCATCCAGGTGATCTCCGTGGGCAATGCCTTCCGTTCGGGCATCTACCCGGGCTGGTTCGTGCCCTATGAAATCCGCTTCCCCGGAGGCAAAACCCAAAAGCACAACCTCGCCGTGCGCAACGATAACCCGCAGAAGCGCTTCATCCTGGACGGCGGCTTCTAGCCGGGCGTCGGCCGGGTTCCAGCCGGAGAACTGAACGATGGCCTTCCACTTCCTTCGCGATCTGCGCTTCGCCGCTCGCATGCTGGCGAAGGCTCCCGGCTTCACCGCCGTTGCGGTGCTGTGCCTGGCGCTCGGCATCGGCGTCAACTCCACCGTCTTCAGCCTCGTGGACGGCTACTGGACGCGGCCGCTGCCGGTGCGCAATCCCTCCGAACTGGTGTACCTGTTCACCGCCACGCCGCGCGATTCGCAGGCCGCCCTCTCCTACGCCGAGTTCCTGGATTACCAGGCAGGCGCCAAGAGCTTCAGCGGCCTCCTGGCCACGGAGCGGCGCGGCGGCGTCCTGGCCGGCAGTGGCTTCACCGACGCGGTGCAATCCAACGTAGTCAGCGAGAGCTATTTCCAGGTGCTGGGCATTGACGCGCAAGTGGGCCGCGTCTTCACTCCCGCCGATGCCACCGGCGGGCGCGTCCTGGTGATGAGCCACAACCTGTGGCAGCGCCGCTTCGGCGGCGACCCTTCCATTGTGGGCCGCACCATTCGCATCAACGGCCTGTACACCGTCATCGGCATCGCGCCCCAAAATTTCCGCGGCGTGGAGATGTTTCGCGATTCGGATGTCTGGATCCCCATCACCAGCTGGGACAGGACCGAGGCCGCCAACCGGGCTTACCGCAGTATCGCCGTGATGGGGCGCCTGCGCCCGGGTGTGCCCCTGGAAGCGGCGCGCGCCGAACTCGCCGGCATCTCCGCCCAGCTCGAGCGCGACTGGCCGCAGTTCAACAAGGGCTGCCGTGCCGTGCTGCTGACCGATTCGGAGCGGCTGCACCGAAACAAGCTGCCTTACATCCTGATGGGCATCGTGGGCTTGGTGCTGCTCATCGCCTGCTTCAACGTTGCCGGCCTCCTGCTGGCGCGTGCCAGCACCCGCAGTCACGAAATCGCCGTCCGGCTGGCATTGGGCGCATCGCGCTTCCGGCTGGTGGGGCAGTTAATGGCCGAAAGCGCGCTCATCGGCGCCATGGGCACGGCGGCCGGCCTGCTGCTGGCGCGCGTGCTGATCTCCGTGCTGCCCGCGGTCATCGTCCCGTCTGGCGCCGCCGCCTACCTGAAGTTTCAGTTCCGCCTGGATGAGCGCGTGCTCGCCTTCACCCTGATGGCCTCGCTCGTCACCATCTTCGTGTTCGGCCTGGCGCCCGCGCTGCGTGCGTCGCAATCCGTCAGCCGCACCCCGCGCCGCGCGCGGTCCCGGCAGGCGCTCGTGGTGGTGCAGATGGTCCTTTCCATCGTCCTGCTGGCCGGCGCCGGACTGCTGGTGCGCACCTTCGTCTACTGCATGAACCTGGACACCGGCTTCACCCGCGGGCATGTGCTTGTGGCCGACATTTCTCCGCCCTACGACGCGGCGGGCTCGCGTGCCTTTTACCAGAAACTGCTGGACCGCGCTCCCGGCATGCCGGGCGTCCTCGATGCCACGCTCGCCCTGCGCGCGCCGCTCAGCGGATCGGGCGGCGGCATGGCGCAGAATCTCACCATCTCCGGCCACCTGCCGCAACCCGGGGACACGCCGCCGCGCGTCAAGTACACCGCGGTCGGCCTCAACTACTTCCGAACCTTGGGCATCAGCCTGGCGAGAGGCCGCGATTTCGACAGCCACGACCAGCCCGACACCGAAAGGGTGATGATCGTCAACCTCACCATGGCGCGGCAGCTCTGGCCCAACGAAGACGCGCTGGGCAAAACGGCGCGGCTGGCCAACGATCCGCCTAACACGGAGCGGACCGTGGTGGGCGTGGTGAGCGACACGCGCATCAACAACGTCGCCGAACCGGCGCAACCCTACTTCTATCTGCCCTTCGCGCAAACGCGATTCTCCAGCATGAACCTGATCGCGCGCACCAGCGTGGATCCCGTCCAAATGGCCCGGCAATTACGTGCCGAAGTGGCGGCCATCGATCCCAGAGTCCCGGTTCTGGACGTCACCAGCATGAAACTGCTGCTCCGCTCGGCGCTCTACGAACCGCAGGTGAGCGCGACCATTGTGGGCAGCCTCGGCCTCATCGGTCTGCTGCTGGCGGCGATCGGACTCTACGGCGTGGTGTCGTATACGGTAGCCGAGCGCACCCGGGAGATCGGCATCCGCATGGCGCTGGGCGCGCAACCTAGCGATGCGATGACGCTGATCTTGCGGCAGGCGCTGGCGCTGACCGCGATCGGCACGGTTTTGGGACTAGTGTGCACTTTCTATGCGACCCAGGTCCTACGGGAAATGCTTTTCGGTGTGAGCCCGCACGATCCGTTGACGTTCGGCGCGGTGATTGCGCTGATGCTGGCGGTGGCGCTGGTGGCGAGTTATGTGCCGGCGCGCCGGGCCACCAAGGTCGATCCCATGGTGTCGCTGCGGTACGAGTAGCGTCGAAAAACCACTCTATCTAACGTGGGGATCCGCCCCACCACAGACGAGACAAGGCGATTGTCTGCGCGTCTCTAGGCGTCGAAAGAATGCGCCACCGCATCCCTCGTGCGGAGGGCACGCGGGATGCGGTGACGCCGCTCGGTCCAGAGGTTGAGGGCCACCAGAGCGAGGAATAGGGTCAGTGAATAGGCGGTTTGGGACGCGGCAGTCATTGGAAATCCCCTATGCCGGAATCAGGTTTTCGGAGGGCGGTTTTTGCTCCTCGGGAAGCAGGGCCGCGCTTTTACCGGCGACATATCCGCGAAGCCCCCGATTCAGCCTCGCGGCGATCACCTCCCGCCGGCGTTTCCACTTGATCAGTGTGGCGAGCGCGAGGAACATCGCGGTGCCGAAATAGACAATTTCGACAGGCTTCATAGTCGGGTCTTTCCTGGTTCCATTCCACCTCAATCTCCATAGCAAATCGAGTTCCGCCCGTACCACGGCAGTACCAGGATCGACGAGCGGGTCCGATAGAGGGGGATCGCCCGGTTATCGTATGATTACTAGAAACGTCTATCCAGCACGGCGCTGACCGCATGACCGAAGACCATGGTGTCATCGTTGCCGCTCTCACCCCGCGCGGCAAGAAGGGCGACCTCGATTTTGGCGCCGCCTTCGAACTCATCGACCGCCTCTGCGCCGCCCGGGTGCGCGGCATCGCCCTGTTTACGGCGGCTGGCGAGTACCCCGCTTTCGGTCCGGAAGAGCGTAGCCGTTTGCTGCATCTGGCGGTCAAGCGGAGCCGCGTGCCGCTCTACGCGGGCGCCGGCTCCATGGGGCTGGACGACTCGCTGAACCTGGCGAGGGGGGCGCAACGGGCGGGCGCGGAAGCGATTTTTCTGCCGCCACCGCATTTTTTCCGATACCCGCAGGAAGAAATCCGCGAATTCTATCTCCAGTTTGCCCGCCAGATAGGTGGCGGCATTCCGGCCTACCTGGCCAATACCCCGGCAGTAACCACGGCCATCGCGCCCGAAACCGCCGGCGCCTTGCTGGCCACCGGCCATTTCGCCGGTATCGTCGATCCCGCGGCCGATGCCGCGCGATTCGCCGCCTTCCCCGCCGCCTATTTGTCGGGCGATGACGCCAACATGGTGGAATCGCGCCGCGGTGGGGCGCATGGAGTGTTATCCGGCGCGGCGTGCGCGATCCCGGAAATCGTGGTGGCGCTGGACGACGCGCTGCGCAACGGAAATAGGGAGCGGGAGGCCCACCTCGAATCCATGCTTCAGGAGTTTCTCGGGTGGGCCGACCGGTTTCCGGTCCCGGTGCTGGTGAAAGTGGCTGCCGGGCTGCGCGGTCTGAAGATGGGTACTCAGTCGGTACCGCTCTCGCCCGGGCGGCAGAGCCAACTGGACGCTTTTGGCGTTTGGTTCGAGGGCTGGCTGCCCGCCCTGAAGAGGCTATAGCTCATGGCGAAACTGTTGGCCTGTGCGCTCGCCGCGGCCGGCGCGCTGGGGGGCCAGACCGTGGTCACCTACCGTTCTACGGTGGATCGGTCGGAGCAGCCCTATGCGCTGTACGTTCCCAAGTCCTATGACCCGGCGCGCCGCTACGCCCTGGTGATGAGCTTGCACGAGGAAGACTCCAACCATGTCGCCAACCTCAGGCAGGTCTTAGGCATGGCGGCGCGCGGCGAAACCGGCCCGCGGGCGTTGGGCACGGGGGCCGCGCCGCGCGCGGTGGATTACCTGGTGGCGTGCCCGTTGGCCAGGGGCACGATGGGCTATCAGGGAATCGCCGAGCAGGATGTCTATGACGTGCTGGCGGACGTCAAGCGCCGGTACGCGGTGGACGACGACCGGGTGTATCTCACGGGATCTTCCATGGGCGGCGGGGGAGCGCTCTGGCTGGCGCTGACGCGTCCCGACGTGTGGGCGGCGGTGGCGCCGGTGTGCGCCGATGTGTTCCCGGGCACGGTGGAGCTGGCGCCCAACGCGCTCCACGTGCCCATGCGGTTCTTCCATGGGGATGCGGACCCCGCGGTGGGCGTGGAGTCTTCGCGCCAGTGGCAGCGGCGCCTGCTCGCGCTGGAGAGCCCGGTGGAGTACATCGAGTATCCGGGGGTACGGCATAATGCCTGGGACTTCGCCTACCGCAACGCCGCCATTTTCGACTGGTTCGGCCAGTTCCGCCGCAACGCCAATCCGGACAGGGTCCGCCTGGTAACGCGCGACCTGCGTCACGCCGCCGCTTACTGGGTGCGCATCGACGCCCTGGCCCCGGGTGTGCTGGCTTCGCTGGATGCGGTCCGCTCCACCGGCGGGGTCCGCGTAGAGACGCGGGATGTGGACGCGTTCACCCTGTCCACCGCGGCCAGGACGGTGACCATCGATGGCTCCCCGATGCGCCTGCGCACGGCGGCGCCTCTTGCCTTCAGCAAAACCGCGCGCGGATGGATGGAGAGCCCGCCGGGCGCCGCCGCGCCGCGGGGGCCGATCGTGGAGGCGGTCAACGGGCGCCACATCTATGTCTACGGCGCGGGCGACGAGCAGGCTCGCCGGTACGCGGAGACCGCCGCGGCATGGTCGAGCAACCGGTCGAGGCTGAATCTGACGCTGCCGGTGAAGAGCGACCGGGAGGTGGACGACGACGATCTGGCGGGCGCCAGCCTGGTGCTGTTCGGCACGCCGCGGACCAACCGTCTGATGGCGCGCTTCGCCCCGCAATTCCCCATGGCGCTCGATCCGGGGGCGGCCGATTACGGGCTGCTGTTCATTGTGCCGGCTGGCGAACACTACATTCTGGTGAGCTCCGGCCTGCCCTGGTGGACGGGCGCGGAAGATGCCAATCGGGGCGGCTATCGCCTGGCGCCGGAGACTTACCGCCTGCTCAGTACCTTCGGGGACTACATTCTGTTCAAGGGATCGTTGGCCAACGTGCTGGCCGAGGGGCGCTTCGACCGCAACGGCAAAATCGCGCCGGAGGCGGCCGGCAACCTGCGCGCCTCCGGCACGGTCACCATATCGAAGTAGGGTGGGCGCCTTCGGCTACCATGCTTGCCGCCGCGCCGCTCGATTTATTGCTTGGGCGCGGGGCCCGGTCCGCGGCCGCGGCCGCCACCCGGTCCGCCCGGTGCTTTTTTCACGGTGTAATCGGCGGGGATCTGGAAGAGGGATGGATCCGGCTGGCTGCGGTTGATGTTGGTCAACTGCATAGTCGATGTTCCGGTGCGCGGGTCCGAAACCTTGGTCATCAGCGGCACCTTCAGATCGTCCGCCATCCAGGTTTCACGCACGGTCTCAATGGCCTGCGAGTTGCCGATGGTTCCGGCGGGAATGGTGCGGGTCACGCGGCTTCCGCTGGCGATGATGCCGTTCATGGTTTGCGCCGCCAGAGTCTCGCGTTTCACATTGGCATCGGCCTGCGCCGCCGGCCGTCTGGGAGCGCCCGCCGTCTGCGCCTGGCTGGGGAATCTGGCGGGGCGGGAGAAGGCCGTCTTATTCTTTGCGTCCAGTTCTTGAACTACGCCGGCCACCGGATCGGAGATGGTGACGCGGGTCAGGGTTTGCCCGTCGGGAGTGGTTCGGGTGGTTTCCCGGCGGACGCGGCCCTGGCTATCGCGGTAGATGTTGGTCTGCTGCTGGCGCTGGATCACATTGCCGGCGGTGAGAACCTGTTGCGAGGTTCTGACTTCGACGGCCGAGTAGGGCGCGCCGGTTACCGTGGCCATGGGGCCGGGACCGCGTCCGGGGCCGCCGAATCCCATGGGGCCGCGGCCTCGCGGTCCTCCAGGCGGCTGAGCCAACAGACTGCCTGCTACGATCAATCCGGAAATGAGTAGTTTCGCGTTCATCGATGCCTCCTGGCGTTTGGGCGAGCGGCACATCTTAATGTACCCGCTATATAAAGCTTGCGCCAAAGCGGCGAAAAGTTCCCGAAATGCGGATATATCGCCGGGCGGGGTGATTCTTGCCGGGTGGCGGGCGAGGAATGCCCCCACGAATGGGGGCGGCCCCGAGGGCACCCCAGCCTAAAAGGCTACTCTACAGGTGCTTGCGGTGGAGGAACTTGTTCTCCAGACTCTGTAGATCGGGCCAGAACTCGGACATCAGGTTGCCGATGATGCCGCCGGTGAAGCTGGTATTCAGCCGGCCGAGCATCACCTCGGTGCGCCGGCTGGCCGCGGGGTAATACAGATTGGACGCCAGGATACCCATGACCGTGCCACCAACCCCGGAGGAGTTGAACGCGGAAGCACCGGTATCCTGGCGCGCAATCACGATGCGGCTGGCGGAGTAAAGCACGCGCTTGAACACGCTGGTGCCGGGTCCCTTGCGATAGTAGCGGGGATCCTGATGCAGCAGGTTGGCCAACAACCCGGCGCTGAAGACGTTCTGGGTGCCGAAATCGGCGAGCGCCGCGCCGAACCGTTTGCCGTAAGCCGCACCGCCTTCACCGTATTTCGGCGTCTGGTTGCCGAGCTGCGAGAAACCGGCGGCCATGGCGGCGCTGGCGATGTTGAACGGGTCGATGTTTTCTTTGAAGGCCAGGCTCCACTTTTGTTTCGGGGTGAGGGGGACAAAAGCGGCATTGGGATCCCTGACGGTCTGGAAGTCGGGGATGACACCCATGATGCGGTCGTTGTTGAGCGCGGTCGCGGCCGGCGCCGGGGGGATGGGGATCGCCGGGAGTGAAGGAATCACGGGTTCCGGCAGGAGAGCGACGACGGGGTTTTCTTCGGCATCGGCGAGCACCGGCGACTGTGCCGCGGAGGCCGCCGCCAGTGTCACTGTAAAAACCAGTACACCGCGAAGATAGAATCGCCCCTTCACTTGACTAGTCGGCGCGTTAGCGGATGGCGTGGTTACCCTGCAACCAAGGATGACTCTAAATGGCTATCGTAAGCGTCGGGATAAGTCCGACATGTGAAATGAAGGAGTATTGATGAACCCGGTCACTTCAACCAATGCTTCGGGAACGGCCAACCTGATTCAGCTTCTTTCCAGCTCCGGTTCGCCCCTGCGCGCAGCCGGGCAGTCCGCATCGCAGATACAGTCGGAACTGCAGAATGCGTCGCCCACCGACATCGTCGAACTGAGCGAGCAGGCGCTCCAACTGCAGGTAGCCGACGGTGTGTTCGGAAATGCGGACACAGCGCAGACGGACGGGTTTTTCGGCGCCTCATCGCTCGCCAGTTCGAGCGCAACCCTCGACAGCATCCTGGCAAGTGTGTCGGGCGCCTCAGCCTCCACAACCGCGAGTGGGAGCGGAAGCAGTCAACCGTCCGCCGCGAGCGGCACGACGTCATCCGTGCCCAGCCAGATGGCCCTCTATCAGAGCGAGCTGCAATCGGAGACGGCACAGGCGCTTCTGGGGATTGGCTCCACGGCGGGGGTGTCGGGGACATCGCTGAACGTGCTTGGATAAAAAGACGCGCGCTTGACGCCCTCCGCGCTCGAAGCCGGTGTGGTCAAATGTCTCATGGGCACAAGCGCCGTAGTTCTCTTTCTCCTGGCCGCCGCCAGTTGGCTGGGCATGCTGGTGATGCTCCCCTCGTTCGTCGGCGCCGACGTCCACGGCGACGCTGTCGTCGGCGTCGGCATCGGCTTCTTCACTTCACTTGTTTTCGCCGGCCTCACCTGGCTCTGGGTGGCCGGTCTGCTGCTGATCGCGGGTACGCGCGATCTGCTGCCTGGCTGGGGGAATCTCGCTGCCGTGGTGCTCGGCCCTCTCTCGGCGGCGGCAGTCGGGGCGGCGTACTTCCTGCTCAGCGATCCGCACACGCGCTGGCCGGTGGTAATACCGGTGGTCGCGCCGGTGCTCTTGGGGGGATATGCGTTCGCGCTGATGGTGCCGTCGGTACGGCCCGCCCTTTCCACGCCGGGCGCCGGGCGAACGCTCTGGCTGATGGTACTCGTGGTGGCCTTGGCGCCCTGGCCGGCGCTGATTACGCAGATACGCGGCAAGGTGAGGGAGCGCGCGGCCAGCGCCATCGCGATGGCCGAGTGGAAGGCTACGGAGAGGGAGCGCAAACACGCCGAGAACCGGGAGAAGCTCAAGGCGATGCCGGCGGGCGCTCCCCTCACCAACTGGTACCCGCTGCTGGAAGCGGACAGCGGCGTGCGGGCAGAGGCGATCGAGGCCTTGCGGCACGATCCCGGGCGGCAGGCGCAGATCGAGGAGATGCTCGGCTACGACATCCCTTTGGCAATGATTCTGCTGCCCGATCTGGATCTGGAGCCTACGCCCGCATTGTGCCAGGTGGCCGGGACCTACATTCTCAAAAGCGCTAAGGGGTCTCACCTGAGAAAGCGCGACGACCCGAGGCCCTACACCGCCGAGGTATCGCTGCACGAATCGCTGCCCGGAATTCGCTGGCTGATAGCCCACGGGTGTAATTGCGACGAAGGAATCGCGGCGCTGGAAGCGTCGGCGCGAACGTATCTGGATTCGCCCGACCGCCAGAAGTTGCTGGCCGACCTGGGGGCGCTGCGGCAGCATTGAGAAGCGTGGACAGGCCCCACCTAAGAATGCCCCCTCGAAAGGGGTCATGGCAGCCCTGGAGGGCTACGCTACAGGGGCACGTACAGGGGCGCGGGGAGTGTTAGAAGCCGGCCTGCTCGGTGCGGGCGATGATTTCGCCCTGCAATGCCGGCGTCAAATCGCAGAAGTAGTCGCTGTAGCCGGCCACCCGCACGATCAGATCGCGGTGCTTTTCGGGTTCGCGCTGCGCTTCCCGCAAGGTCTCAGCGGTGACGACATTGAACTGTATGTGGTGCCCGTCGAGCTTGAAATACGAGCGCACCAGGTGCGCCAGATGGTCCAATCCGCTCTCCCCCTCTACCAACCGCGGTGAGAACTTCTGGTTGAGGAGCGTGCCTCCGGTGCGCGCGTGATCCAGCTTCGCCGCCGATCGGATCACCGCCGTCGGACCGTGCCGGTCCGCGCCCTGGGTCGGCGAAATGCCGTCGCTGAGCGGTTCCCAGGCGTGCCGTCCATCGGGCGTCGCGCCGGTCACCGAGCCGAAATACACATGGCACGTGGTGGAGAGATAGTTCACGCGATACACGCCGCCCCTGGTGTTGGGACGGCCGTTGATTTCGTCGTAAAAAGCGTCGAATACGTTCTTCAGGATGGCGTCGGCGTAGGCGTCGTCGTTGCCGTATTTGGGCGTTTTGTTCCACAACTGAAGGCGCAGTTTCTCGTCACCGGCAAAATCGGCGTCGAGCGCGCGCAGCAATTCGTCCATGCCGGTGGTGTGCCGGTCGAACACGTGATGCCGGATCGCCGACAGGCTGTCCGTCACCGAGCCCGGCGATGTCCCCATGATGTAGGTGGTATTGTAGCGCGGGCCGCCATCGTTATAATCGCGCCCTTTGGCGATGCAATCGTCCACCAGAAGGGAGAGGAACGGCGCCGGCATATATTGCGCGTAGAGCCGCTCGATGACGTTGTTACCGCGGATTTTGATGTCGATGAAGTGGCGCAACTGCCGGCGGAACGCTGCGAAGAGCTCGTCGTAAGAGCGGAACTCGCGCGCATCGCCGGTGGCCAGGCCGATCTGTTTCGCGGTGCGCCGGTCGTAGCCGTTGGCGAGCGTAATCTCCAGGACCTTGGCGGTATTGAAGTAGCCCGTCAGGATGTAGGCTTCCTTGCCGAAGGCGCCCGTCTCCACGCACCCGCTGATGCCGGCGGCGCGTGCGTCTTCAATCGACTTGCCTTGGCGCAACAATTCCTCCACCACCATGTCGGCATTGAAGATGGAGGGCTGGCCCCAGCCTTTGCGGACGATTTCCAGGCCGCGCTTCAGGAAACGGTCGGGATTCTTCTTGCTCAACTGGAGATTCGACGAAGGCTGCAAGAGCCGCATCTCGTCGATCACTTCCAGAATGAGATAGGTCACGCCGGTGACCCCGTCGGCGCCCTCGCTGTTAAGGCCGCCGGTGTTGATGTTGCAGAAGTCGGTGTAGGTGCCGCTCTCGGCGGCGGTGACGCCCACCTTGGGCGGGGCCGGCTGATTGTTGAACTTCACCCAGAAGCACTCGAGCAGTTCGCGCGCGGCTTCCCGATCCAATGTGCCGGCGCTCAGGCCGCGCTCGTAAAATGGCGCCAGATGCTGGTCCAGACGCCCCGGGCTGAAGGAATCCCAGGTGTTTAGCTCGGTGATCACGCCCAGGTGGACGAACCAGTAGGCTTGCAGGGCTTCGTGGAAATCGCGCGGGGCGTGCGCCGGGACGCGGCGGCAGACTTCGGCGATGCGCGCCAGCTCGGCCCGGCGTTGCGGATCCGCTTCCTCGTCCGCCATGCGCAGCGCCAGATCGGCGTGCCGCTCGGCGAAGCGCATCACCGCGCCGGCGGCAATCCGCATGGCCTTCAACTCCTGCTGCTTGTCCCAGGCGCGGGCGTCGCCGTGGAAATCCAGGCGTGCCAGGGCGGCGTCGATATCCGCCTGAAGCTCCAACAGGCCCTTGCGGTAGATGACGTCGCCCAGGACGGTGTGTCCGGGGGCGCGCTGCTCCATGAACTCGGTGAAGATCCCGGCGGTATAGGCGTCCTTCCACTCCGGAGTCATCTCCGCGAAGATGCGGTCGCGCATGGAGCCGCCCCGCCAGTAGGGGATGATCTCTTCCGCCTGTATGCGCCGCGCCTCATCGCTCACCGCGTAGGAGATCTTCTCGCGCGTGTCGAGGATTTCCAGGTCTTCCATGCTGTGGCAGCAGAGCTCCGGATAGGACGGCGTGCCCTTGGGCGAGGGTCCGCGCTCGCCCACGATCAACTCCTCGCCGCCGATATAGATGGTCTTGCGTTCCATCAGGTATGCCAGCGACAGGGCGCGGCGCACCGGGACGGAGAGCGCCGCGTCGGAGGTGCGGTAGAACCCGGTCAACAGGCGGGCGCGCTCCAGGGAAAGCCACGGCTTGGTTTCCAGGCTGCATGCGCGCAGGCGCGCCACTCGTTCCGTCATAAGATGCTCCTTCAACCGGCGATGTTTACCGGGATTCCCACAGCTTCCATTTCCGTCGCCATGAGGGCCATGGCGGCGGCGGTGGGCGCCGGCGTCTGCTCCAGGCGATATTCGCGCCCCAGCCGCCGGTATTTCTCCGTGCCGGCGCGATGGTAGGGCAGCAGATCGACGCGCGTCAAACCGAGCGGCGCCAGGTATTGGCAGGCGGCGCGCACGTCGGCGGGGCCATCGTTGATGCCGGGCACCACCGGAATGCGCACGACCACCGGCCGGCCGGCGGCCACCAGCGCTTGCAGATTTTCCAGGATGTTGCGATTGGGCGCGCCGGTGAACTGGCGGTGGCGCGCCGCGTCGAGAATCTTGAGATCGTAGAGGATCAGATCGGCCATGGCGCCAATGCGCAGCACGCTATCGCGCGCCGCCGATCCGCAGGTTTCGATGGTGGTGTGGATGCGCCGTTGGCGGCAGGCGTCGAGCAGCGCTTCCAGCAATTCCGGTTGGGCGAACGGCTCGCCGCCGGTGAAGGTGACGCCGCCGCCGGATTCATCGAAGAAGACGACGTCGCGCTCGATTTCCGCCAGGATTTCCGAGACCGTCATGGTGCGTCCGGCGACGGAGCGGGCTTCGGCGCCGCAGACGTCCACGCAGGTGGCGCACAGTTGGCACTCGTCGGTGACGGTCATGCGGTCGCCGATGCGCTCGATGGCGCCGTGCGGGCAGGTGGCGGCGCAATCGCCGCACAGGCGACAGCGGTCGGGGGAGTAGAGGACCTCGGGCTCGAGATTCTGGCTTTCCGGATTGTGGCACCACCAGCAGGCAAGCGGGCAGCCCTTGAAGAATACGGCGGTGCGGATACCGGGCCCGTCGTGCACGGAAAACCGCATAATGTGGAAGATCATGCCGGAGACTTCGGGATGGCCATTGGAGAGCACGGGACCTCTAAGTCTGCAAATACGATATCATACTGCGTTCGTATTCTTCTCCACACTCGGCCGACTCGGCCGCCGGACAGCGTCTGTCAGAAGCCGTAAAGAATTCAGCAAAGCAACTACTGACTCACGAGGCGCAAGGCCCGCCAAGAAAGCAGGCAAGTTTTTCTTTGCGAGCTTCGCGCCTTGGCGAGAGTCTTGCTTTCTTTTACAGCTTCTCAGCAAGCGGTGCTTAAACGGCGGGCGTGGAGGCCGTGATGCCCTATGCGGCGAGGCGGTTGGCGGGGGCCAGCGAGGAGTTGAGCGCCCAACGGACCTGGCGGGCTTCGAAGGGGGCGCCGCAGTAATCGGACGCTCCCTGTTCCAAGGCGCTGAGCCAGGCGCTGACTTCCGGCACACGGCTGACCACGATCACGGGCACGCCGGGCCGGCTGCGCTGGATGCCGGCGAGATTCTCCGCGGGCGCGAAGATCAGATGGATGTCGCCGAAATCGGAGACACCGCCGCCCGAGGTCGCCGTCTGCACGTCTTGTCCGAGTTGACTTAAGACCCTGCTGAGTTCGCCGGCGATGGTGGTTTCCAGGCCGACGAGTAAAATCCTAGCCATAGTGCACCTCTTTTGTTTGGGGAAAATTGGAAAGGGCAACAAGGCCTATCTATCCCAATCTTAGGGCATCCGGGACGAGGCAGTCAATCGGAATTATTATCGGAGTTATTTATTAAGCGTATATGAAATGCGATGTCGCCGTTTTTGCCTCGCGCCTACCACTCCACCGGCTTGCCGGGTTCGAGCGGCCAGACGGCGGTTTCCAGGCCGAGGATGCGCTCACGCAAGTCGTCGGGACGGCCGGTAAGCGGCGGAAAGGTGCCGAAATGCATGGGAATTACTTTCTTCGGCCGCAGCAACCGGCAGGCGAGGGCGGCTTCGCGCGGGCTCATGGTGAAGAGGTCGCCGATGGGCAGGAACACCAGTTCGGGGTGGTAAAGCTGTTCGATCAGCGCCATATCGGAGAAGACGTTGGTGTCACCCGCGAAGTAGAGCGCGCGATGGTCGGCGAAGCGCAGGACGTAGCCCGCCGCCTCGCCCCCGTAAACAATCTTGCCCTCGTCGAGGATGCCGCAACTGTGCACGGCGTGGGTCATGGTGACGGTGACCTCGCCCACCTTCTGCGACCCGCCCTTGTTCATGGCGCGGGTATTTTTGACGCCCTTGGACTCCAGCCAGGTTGCGGTTTCATAAATGGCGACTACCTCGGGCGAGAAGCGCGCGGCCAGCGGGATGGCGTCGTGGATGTGGTCGAAGTGGCCGTGCGAGATACAAATGGTATCGACGCGCGGGATCTTGTGCCCCTTTGGGTATGCGGGGTTGCCCTCGATCCAGGGGTCCATGACGATGACTTGCCCGGAGGGGAGCTGGAAGTGGAAGGTACCGTGACCGAGCCAGGTGATTTCCATATTGTCTGTATCCTCTTGTAATAAAGCAATTTAACTTGTTGTAGCTGAAATGTGTACAATAGGCGAACAATCTGATACGCTTGTTGCATGCTCGAAGCAGAACGCCGACATACCAAAGAGTGTATCCAGAAACGGGCAGATCACAAGCGAAAGAACGGCAAGCCGGATCCGCTCCCGCCGCTATCCCCGAAGGAACTCAAGAAGTGTGATTGTCCGCTCCGGGTCGTCGGAGTGGACATCCGCGGGAACTGGCACAGGGAGTCCCTGGACACCAGAGACCTCCTCGTCGCCAGCGAACGCGTCCGCAAGTTGGAACTCGGAGAGCCGATGGTCGCGCCACTCCCGGACATGGCGATTGAGGAAGCGTGGGAGAAGTACACCGCCATCATTCAGGCGCAACGTGACGTAAAGCACAATTCCATCCAGAACAGCTACAAGCCCGTGAAGAACTCCCTCATGCGGTTCATTGCCAGCAAGGGCTTCTCAAGGATGAACCAGATCGATGAAACGGCCTGTGATGAACTCGTCGGTACGTGGGGCGACCTACAGGCGAACACACGACACCACTACATCCAGATCGTGCAGGACTTTTTCAAGGTCGCCGCCTCTCGGTTCTGGACCGCACGGAATCCGTCAACGCAATTGGTTCGGCCGAAGAGGTCCAGGGCCAAGAGCACCCTTCCGTTTGATCTCGAGACTGAGGACAAGAAGCTCGTGGAAACCATCCCCGTGTGGTTCGGCAATCGGCAGAAGGACGGATTCTCCGGGTGGGCCAAGAACAAAGTCACCGCGGCAGCGCTCATGTACACCTTGCGGTTCACCGGGTTGAGAATCAGTGACGCAATCCTGTTTGAGCCGCGGTCCTTGGTCAAGCGCATAGTGGAGGGAAGGGAAGTGTACTGCTACTTCCTGGCCAGACAGGAGAAGACTGAGGAGCCTGTTTTTGTTCCGATCCGCCCCGATGTCGCCAAGTACATCCTTGCAGCACCGCGGCTCACGGAGAAGTACGCCTTCTACGATCCGGAAGGCACGGAGAGCGACAAGAGGAAGTCCGAACAACACCGCAAGGAATGGGGCTCGAGGTTTCACCAGAACGCTCTGAGGTATCTCGAGAAGGCGTCTGGTGTACCGCACGTTCACGCGCACAGGTTCAGGGACACGTTCGCCGTCGATCTGTTGTGCCACGGTGTGGACATCAGAGCCGTGTCGAGGCTCCTCGGGCATACCGACATCGGGACCACTTTAAGGTACTACGAGCATTGGGTTCCAGGCGACCAACTGGCGGCGGTCAAGGCCATGATGAAGACGTGGGATGCCGGTGATAACGTGATTGAGTTCGGCAAGGCCAAGAAGCAAGCGTAGAAAACAACACGGGACAGCCAAGAACAACAAAGCCGCCTTTGGGATTCGGCCCCTCTGGCGGCTTTCCTGCCCTACGCTGCTTCACTGTACCTCGGGTCGTCGCCGGCCTCGAGGCGGTGTATCAAACGCTCAATCGCCGACGCGCTGTAGCGTTCGGTCGTGTACGCCCGTTTGTGACGGCTCGATACACGGTTGCCGAACCTCAGCACCCCGTGCGCCTCGTGACGGAACAGGTCCCTCACCGTGTCAGGGTGGATTGCAAGTCGCCTGCCGACTTGCGCTGCGGTGAAGAACTGCTCCTGATATGCCGCAACCGTTGTAGCTACTTCGGCCGCGGCGGGTATAGCTGGAAGGCCCAACTGGCGCCTATCCAGCATCTCCCGGATTGACTCCTTCACCGATGGACTGTACTGGGAGCAAACATTTGTCGCTCCTCCTTACGTGCGTGGCGGCATCGTTTTCTGTGGTTGCCGCCGTGATCTGGCGTCGTCCTTGGCCGTCTGCCGGCGGGAGTCGGCGCCCTTTGCAGCCGTCTGGCTGCTGTGTACCCTCGGCTCGCCAAGTGTCGCTCGACTCGATGACGGCATTTCGACGACGCCCCGTCCGGCGCTACGGTCCACCTTTACCTCGGATCGACAGAGGACTTTACCACAACGGCCTGGGGAAGTACAAACCGCGATCACGTCGAAAGTTCGATGAGGGATGGCGGGAAACGCTTCTTGCGTTCCCCACCGCCGGCCTTGGGCTTTCTGTTGAACCCGCTACCCCGTTACCCCACCGGCGACCCCTCCAGCCTGTCCAGGTAGCGGGGTAGCGGGTACCTGGACCAGCCCCGCCGACTGGAGCGCCTCCTCCAGATTCTCCCGGAGATACCCGCGCAGATTCTGTCCATCTACCTTGAACTGCTTCGGACCGACACCATATGGTCGCACCAACTCCGCCAACTTGACGTCAGTGAGACCCTCTCCGGCGTAGTTGCGCCACGGAGCGTTGTGGATTTCCTTGAGTTGCCGAAGTGCTGCGTTCGTTCGGACTCCCACCGCCGAGCCAGTGATTTCGAGCAACTCGACGAGCAACCGTTCGCCGTCACGTAGCGCCTGTGCCTGCTGCTTCCCCTCTCGGGCCGAAACCCTCTTGGGTTCTGCACGCTTCTCTGCGCAGATGTCCGCCGCCGCACGTTCCAGTTCCGCCCGACGCTCCGGGCAGAATACATCACACATCACAAACAATGGTGTCCAGATCTCCTCCTCCCGCTCCAGCAGGAACGGCAAGCCCTCGAAACTCGCGAAGGCATCCTCAATATCGTCGGCACATTCAAGCATCAACTCCTTGCACCGTTTCTGAAGGGTCGCGCCGCGCTCCTTCGCCTCCGAGCGGAACCAGCGTTTTCTCGTGCGCATCGGTCGCATCTCTACGACGATGCTTCGATCTCTGGCGGCTTCCAACATATCACCCAACAGCGAGAAGGCCTTCGGGCAGTATATTGGGCGGTCGACTGCTCTCCCATTAAGCTGCACCGTGACGGGCATGCCAGTCCGATAGCCAGAGAGGATGCACGCCATTAGGTCGTTGTGGTCGTTCTGAGAAAGGCGCTCCGCTTGATCAATAAGAAGAGTGGGTTTGTCCCTTTCAATGACTGAGCACATTCCAGCAAGCGTGATCTTTGCCTTCAGTTGTGCCCGGCAACAAACGCACTCCAAGAGTTCGAGCATTCTGGTCTTGCCGGCCCCAGGTGCGGTCGACGTGAAATTGAGGTAGCCAAAGACGTCGAACTTCTCGTAACAGTGAGTCCCTACCGCCCACAGAGATATCGGTGGGACATAGTGTTGACGGATTGCTCCGTAGTCCGTGATGAACTCTTCCAGTTTCCGGACAATCCCCCGATCTCCCGCGACAGCGACCACTGGTGTTGCAAGGTGCAATGTAGCACCTCCTAATACTACAGAACTATTAAACATGTTTGTTTCCTTGATAGATGGCGGGAATAATTCCACAAACCCGCCCAAATAGCGCCTGCTTTGTCTGTTCTCCGAACGTCGCTTCGGTTTCAAGCGCCATAAACACATCAAACCTATTCAGTTGTCAAAGACCACCGCTTCCTGAGAACTCAACTACGGTATCGCTGGTATCGCCTCGACAAGAGAGGACAGTTTGCCTCTCCGTCTGGCTGACCACTTGAGGGGATTAGTACAAGTTGAGAGGCACCATGCCTCCTTAGTGAGAGCGGCGGAAACGCTTCCTGCGGAACCGCCAATTTGACTCCGGTGGGGGCTCTCCAGCGGCTTGTCCGCCCTTGGCTTCGGCGCTCTCCAAAACTGACCCACCCGTACTCTCCAAAAGTGACCCAGGTATTCTGATCTGAACCGAGCGGGCGCGTGATGACCACGATGGATCATCACGATGCTCAAGGTCCGGAAG
>JBEKDV010000066.1:0-26666 GCA_050014175.1 Candidatus Solibacter sp.
GAATGTGGCTCACGCCGGGGATCGCGTGCCGCGTATCGAGGCGCTCCGCGGCCAGCGCGCTTTTCTCCGCCGCCGCAAAGTCCTGCAAATTGAAATAGGCCACGGAGTTGAAGTAGAATGCCAGCGGATAATCGAACGGATCCAACTTCACCAGCTTGTCCGTGACTTCAGCGAGGCTCCGCCACCGCGCAGCCTGCAATTCCAGAAACGAAATCTGCATGTACGGCTGGACGAACTTCGGGTCGCACTCCAAAGCCTTGTCGAAGTAACTGCGAGCCATATCCATCTTTTCCTGGCCAACCTGCAGCATCCCCAACTCGTACCACGCGGCGGCGTACTTCGGATACGCCTCCACGGCCTTCTCGAAGTTCCTCTGGGCATCGGCGAATTTCTGTTTCTTGATCGCCTCCAGCCCTTTGTCGTAGGCCTTGGCAGCATCCTTGGGCGCCGCCAGCGAGACCGCGCTGATAGTCTTCCCTTCTTCGGCGGGTCCGTTGCGATGCAGCAGAATCGTCCCCACGTTGGGATCGTCCATCGGACGCCGTCCCGCCAGCGACACCGTCTGCGAACGGTACCCTCCCAGTCTGGCCTGCAAGTCGCAGCCCATGTACTTTTGCCAGGACGACTGGGAACTGCCGAGCGCCCCTGTCGTGGCACTCGTACCCGCCATGCTGGAGCCGTTCCAACTGCCGCGCACATTGCCTTCGCTGGCGTCCTGGATCAACCCGTTGCGCGCGCCCAGATTGATCGAGAAGTAGCCCTGGGAGTCCGTATAACCTTCGGCGTGCGCCGAGCGGTTGCACACGGTTTCGATGACCACCCCGCCCGGAGGCGCTGTGCCATCCTCCATCATCACGCGGCCGGTGATAAAGACGGGCTGCGGGACGCTACCCGTCGCCGGTGTGTTTGTGGGACTGGTGGGGGTCGTCGTTGGGGCTATAGCGGGCCCCGTGGTCGCTCCCGTGCTTCCGGTCGTTCCCCCGTTGCCTGTGGTTGCCGGCGGTGTGGTGGTCCCGCCTTTGCTTTGGCCGATGACGGCCATCGGAATCAGCAGACCTATGGCTGCCGCCGTTGTGATTGCCCTCACCCAAATCTTCGAGGCCATACCACCTCCGTTGACTGCCCACATTATCCCACCAAAAGTTAAGTTGCGGATGTGAACAGCGTGCCGCGTGCGGCACTCCCTCGCTCGTTGCTAGAATAGATATTCAGATACATATGCTTAAGCTTTCCATTTACCCCGCTGTAGCTCTGCTCGCGGTCCTGACGGCCTGTTCGGGAACGCCGGCCCCCACCACCGAGAAGAAGGAACCGGAAAAAGTTGAACCAGCCACCGGGCAGTCCGCCGTGTTTAAGATGTACCAGATGGCCCGTGCCTGGGCGCCCGATTGCGAAGTCATGAAGATGCAGAGCATGCGTCTCAGCGAAGTCAAGGAGGGCCCTCGCGGCACCGCCCCGGCCTGGCAGGCCACCTTCGTCTCCGCCGCCAGGAGCCAGTCGCGCAGTTACACTTTCTCCATCGTGGAAGGCGAGGGCAACCTCCGCAAAGGCGCTTTCGCCGGACTTGAGGAAGCCTGGAACGGTGGCCCCAGCGGTGAGAACTCTCCGTTCCTCATGGCCGCGATCAAGATCGACACCGACGCCGCCTACCAGACCGCCATGAAAGATCCGCGCACCAAAGCCGCCGAGTACGACAAGAAAAACCCCGGCAAGCCGATCACGATTATGTTGGAAAAAACCCCCAAGCATCCCGACCCGGCCTGGCGCATCGTCTGGGGCGAATCCACCGGCACCTCCGACTTCTCCGTCCTGATCGACGCCTCCACCGGCGAGTACCTCGAAACCCTGCGGTAAATAGAAAGGGACCGCCGAGTGCAGGGGGACAGACGAGACTGTCCCAAGCCGCGCCTTTTGCGGCGCGTGGGGGGTGCCCTCTGGGCCCCCGTCTGTCCCCTTGCACTCCGTCTGTCCCCTCTTCACACCTTGAAGCTCAACTCGCCCCCGGCCGTCCCCGCGTCCACCGTGACCGTTTGCCCGTCCTTCACCGCCCCTTGCAGCAGCAACTTCCCCAGCGGCGTCTCGACCTTTTTCTGGATCGCCCGCTTCAGCGGACGCGCCCCGTAACGCGGATCGTACCCCGTGCGCACCAGATCTCCGCGCGCCGCGTCCGTCAACGTCAGCGTGATGTGCCGGTCCGCCAACCGGGCGCGCACCCGCCCCAATTGAATCTCCACGATCTGCTTCAGATGCTCCTCGCTCAACGCGTGGAACACGATAATCTCGTCCACCCGGTTCAGAAACTCCGGCCGGAAGTGGGCCCGCATTTCCTCCAGCACCGCTTCCTTCATCTCCTCGTAGTCCGCGCCCGCGAACCCGCCGCGATGCTCCAGAATCCGCGCGCTGCCTACGTTGCTGGTCATCACCACGATGGTGTTCTTAAAATCCACCGTGCGCCCCTGCCCGTCGGTCAGACGGCCGTCGTCCAGGATCTGCAGCATCACGTTGAAGACGTCGTGATGCGCCTTCTCGATCTCGTCGAACAGCACCACCGAGTAAGGCCTGCGCCGCACTGCCTCGGTCAACTGCCCGCCCTCTTCGTACCCCACATAGCCCGGAGGAGCGCCCACCAGCCTGGCCACCGTGTGCTTCTCCTGGTACTCCGACATGTCGATGCGGATCATCGAGCGCTCGTCGTCGAACAGAAACGCCGCCAGCGCCCGCGCCAGTTCCGTCTTGCCCACTCCCGTCGGACCCAGGAAGATGAAACTGCCCACCGGACGGTCGGGATCGTTCAGCCCGGAGCGCGCGCGCATCACCGCCTCCGCTACCGCCGTCACCGCTTCGTCCTGCCCGATCACCCCCTTGTGCAACTCGTCCTCCAGGTGGAGCAGCTTTTGCATTTCGCCTTCCATCAACTTGGTCACCGGCACTCCGGTCCAGCGGCTCACCACCTCGGCGATATCTTCCTCGTCCACCTCTTCCTTAATCATCCTGGGGCCGGCCTGGGCCTTGGCGAATTTCTCATCCGCCTCCGCCAGCCGCTTCTCGAGGCCCACCAGCTTGCCGTACTTCAACTCCGCCGCGCGATTGAGATCGTACTGCCGCTCCGCCTGCGCGATCTCCACCTTGGTCTGCTCCACCTGCTCGCGCAGCGCGCGCAGGCGCTGCACCGCGTCCTTCTCGCCCTGCCACCGGGCCATCAGCGCGTCGGATTCCGCCTTCAGATTCGCCAGCTCTTTTTCCAGCTTCGAAAGCCGCTCCTTCGACGCCTTGTCTTTCTCCTTGCGCAGCGCCTCGCGCTCGATTTCGAGCTGCATGATGCGCCGCCGCGTCTCGTCCAGCTCCGCCGGCATCGAATCGATCTCCGTGCGCAGCCGCGCGCCCGCTTCGTCCACCAGGTCGATCGCCTTATCCGGCAGGAACCGGTCCGTGATGTAGCGATTCGAAAACACCGCCGCCGCCACCAGCGCCGCGTCCTTGATGCGCACGCCGTGATGCAATTCGTAGCGCTCCTTGAGGCCGCGCAGAATGGAGATCGTATCCTCCACCGACGGCTCGTCCACGCGCACTGGCTGGAAGCGCCGCTCCAGCGCCGCGTCCTTTTCGATGTACTTGCGATACTCGTCAAGGGTGGTCGCGCCGATGCAGTGCAGTTCCCCGCGCGCCAGCATCGGCTTGAGCAGATTCCCCGCGTCCATCGACCCCTCGGTCTTCCCCGCCCCCACCACCGTGTGCAGTTCGTCGATGAACAGCACGATCTCGCCCGCCGCCTCCTGCACTTCCTTCAGCACCGCCTTGAGCCGCTCTTCGAACTCGCCGCGGAACTTCGCCCCCGCGATCAGCGCGCCCATGTCGAGCGACACCACTTTCTTGTTCTTCAGCCCCTCGGGCACGTCGCCACGCACGATGCGCAGGGCCAGCCCCTCGACGATCGCCGTCTTTCCCACGCCCGGCTCGCCGATCAGCACCGGATTGTTTTTGGTCCGCCGCGAGAGCACCTGGATCACCCTGCGGATCTCCTCGTCGCGCCCGATCACCGGATCCAGTTTGCCCGCCGATGCCAGTTTCGTCAGATCGCGCCCGTACCGCTCCAGCGCCTCGTACGTGACTTCCGGATTCTGCGACGTCACCCGCTGATTTCCGCGCACTTCGCGCAGCGCCTGCATCAGGCGCTCGCGGCTGACCCCGAGGTCCTTGAGATCGACCGCTGCCAGCAGCACGTGCTCCACGGAGATGTATTCGTCTTTGAGTTTCGCCGCCTCGTCCTCCGCGGCCGTAAGCAGTTTATTCAGTCGCGGAGTGACGTAGATCTGGTCGATCCCGCTGGCTGCCCCGGAGACTTTCGGCAGCCGTTCCAGTTCGCCGGTCAGCCGCTTGCCCAACGCTTCCACGTTGACGCCGGCGCGCGTCAGGATGGAACTTGCCAGCCCGCCTTCCTGCTCCAATAGCGCCACCAGCAGGTGTTCGACATCAATTTGCTGGTTGCCGTAACGTATTGCCTTTCCCTGCCCCGCGCGCACGGCTTCCTGCAATTTCTCGGTGAAGCGGTTGAAGTCCATACTTCCCCCTGTAGAGTAGCCTTCCAGGCTGCCATGACCCCATTCATGGGGGCATTCTTCCCGGGTTTCCCATCCCCCCTTCCCTCTCCAACACCCTCTACTTCTTCGCCTTCACGCTCGGGCTGTCGTCGGCCTTCAAATCGCCGAGCGCGTATTGCACGCCGGCCAGGACGTGCTCCAGCATCGGCTTGATGGCGTAGACACTCTCGCTGTGGCCGTGGGCTTCATAGAAGACGCGCCCCTTGCCCTCGCGGCGGATCCAGCTCAGGCCGTAGTCGTGGTCGGCGCGCGGATAGTCTTCCTTCGCCTTATCGGCGTCGCTCATCTTGTCGTAATCGATGCTCGTCAGGATGTGCAGGTTGGTGCGCGACCATGTGTCCATGCCGAACGTGTAAGTCTCGTCGTGAATATCGAACTCCTGCCCGTGAAACATCGCCGTCACCGGACTCTTGGGGTCGTCGATCTTCACCGTAATCAACTGCGGGTATACCCAGTGGAACTTGAAGAAGCCGCCGATCGTCTGATCGAACTCGGGCCATGTGCCCACTTGCGTGTCGCGGCCCTGCTGCGCGCCGCGCGGAGCGGCGGGCGGCGCCGGAGGCAGCACCGACGCGAAGCGCGCCGCGAAATCCGTCTGGCTCACCTTCCCGGCCTTTTCCGTGTCGAGCTTGTCGAACCACCCATCCGCCAGCGCGTTCAACTCGTCCCGGCTCAGCTTCCGATCGCCGTTCTTGTCGCCGGCGGCCAGCATCTGCGAAGCCAGCATCGTCCCCACGCCGCCGCGCCCGCCCGCCGCCGCGCCCGGAGCCGCGCTCGGGCGGGATTCATGATACGAATCGCCGGCCGCGTGAATCCCCGCCAGCCCCTTGCCGGACCTCACGAATTCCAGCAACGCCTTCTTGCGGGCGGCCGTTACGGACGCATCGTTCGCGTCGTCCAGGAACGCGCCCGTGGTGTTGTCCAGGAACAGCAGATCGTACTGTTTCAGATTCTCCGCCGTAATGGCGGCCGGATCGTAGGTAACCGTGGTCGTCCACGCGCCGGTCTTGGTGCCGAGCGCTTCCACGGTCTTCGCCGCCAGCGGGATGCACGAATGCACAAAGCCGGCGGCTTTGGCCAGGACGAGCACTTTGCGCGGTTGCTTCGGCTTGGCCGGCGCCTTGTCGGGCAAGGCGGCCATCATTTTCTCCACATCCTCCGGTTTTGGGGTCTGGTTCTGCGGCGCCGCGCCGCGGCCGCCGCCGGCCGGCCCCGCGGGTTGCGGCAATGCCGCACTCAACGCCGCCGCAAGCTGCTCCTGCGTCACCGAACCCGTCCTGCCCGCGTCGCCGTCGGACAGCCACTTGGCAAAGGCCGCCTTCAGTTCGTCGCGTGTCACAAACCCGTCTTTATTCACATCGACCGCCGTGAAGACGCCCGCGCCGGCGCCCCCGCGTCCGCCGCCGCGCCCGCCCGGAGCGGCCTGCTGCGCCTCCAACGAAACCAAAGCGCCGGCGCACAAGGCCGCGGCGCAAATGCCAATCAGCAACGTAGCTGTCGAAGCTTTGAACGGCATGATTCCTCCCGTGCGGCGTCTTCCCGCCGCGCTAGTCGTGCGACAACAAGTTCGCAAGTGGACCGAATATCATATCAATGTTCCGGATCTATGGCTTATTGGGTCTTTACGATCGAGATCAACGTGTCTTTCATCTGCTGGCCGGTCTTCATGTTCATCCAAGGGGCTTGGACGGTTATGGTGGTATTGCCCTTCTTGAACATGCCTCCTTTGGCGCTGGTGCGGATTTCGGTTGTCCCGGGTTGCTTTTTATAGAACTCGTCCACCTGGGCAGGTGTGGCATCGGTGCGATAGCAGGCCCCGTCCACTTTCATTTGCGTGATGAGAAATTGCGATGTCTCGGCGTCGTACTTCGCGCCATCGTAGACCTTCACGCCATACTTCTCCTCCGCGCCGGCCAGCGTAAGGCCAGCGGCAAAGACCACCAGAACGAAGACTGCAAGGCTCCTGATTCTCATGCGCTTCTCCACAAAATAGAAAAATTGAGTGTTGCGAAACGGTCAGTCAGCACTGCCGCATCATCGCCCTTTAAGCCTACACCCTCCGGTAGGACGCCAGCATCCAGGCGTCTTCCCGCTCGTCATGGCGAAGAATGTAGACGTCCCCGTTGCCGCGTACCTTGAAATACGTGGCCTCGGGATCTCTCCAGCGGTCCACCACCTGCTCCACCGCGATCCATCGTTCGCCCAGGCGGAATCGTGCCGGCCGTTCGTCCGCTTTGTGGCCTGAGTAAGATTCCACCTCGATCTTCATACACACCGCATCAAAACCGCGGAAATCGTCTACTCGTACCGCAGCGCGCGCACCGGATCGACGGCCATCGCCCGCCGCGCCGGCACCGCCACCGCCAGTACCGCCACCGCCAGCACCATCCCCGCCGCCGCCAGGAAGCTCGTTGCGTCGTTCGCCTTCACCCCGTAGAGCAGCGATCGCACCACGCGCGTCGCCCCCAGCGCCGCCGCGAGGCCGATCGCGATCCCGCCGCCCGCCGTCAACAGCACCTGCCGCAGAATCATGCCCAGCACCGCCCCGCGGTCCGCGCCCAGCGCCATCCGCAGCCCGATCTCCCGCGTGCGGCCGGTCACCGAGTACGCCACCATTCCGTACAACCCCACGCTCGCCAGCACCAGCGTGATGGCGCCGAACAGCCCCACCAGCCATGCCAGCAGACGCTCCTGCTCCAGCGCCTCGTCGATCATTTGCTCCATACTCTTGATGTCCATCACCGGCAGCATGCGGTCCGCGTCGCGCACCACCCGCCGGACGGCCGCCATCGCCGCGTTTGCGTCGCCCGCCGTGCGTACCTCGAAATCCAACTGCCTGGCTGCGCCCCACGGCATCTGCGTCCACGGCACGTAGATCGTCGCCGGCGGATCGTCCCGCAGCCTGTCGTACTTGGCGTCCTTGACGATGCCCACCACCTGGACATCCCACCCGCCTTTCCGCTCCCATCGGAAGCTCCGGCCGATCGCCGGCCCGCCGCCGAAATAGCGCCTCATCATGCTTTCGTTGATCACCGCCACGCGCGCCCCGCTCATATCGCGCGCCTCCAGTCCCCGTCCCGCCACCAGCGGAATCTGGAACAGATCCAGGAATCTCTCGCTGATGCCGTTGACCTTCGGTGCGCCGCGATGGCCGCCCTCCACCGAAATCGCCGTATTCGAGCTGTATCCGCTCATCGGCGTTGAGGTGGACCCGCCGGCCGCCACCACGCCGGGCGTGCGGTTGAACTCTTCCAGCAGCCGCGTGTAAAGCGCCGTGCTGCGCGCCTCGTCGTACCCGTTGCGGCCGGCATCCAGACCGAAGGTGACCACCCGCGTGGCATTGAATCCCAGCGGGATGGCGCGCAGGTTCGCCAGGCTGCGCACCGCCAGCGTCGCGCCCACGGTGAGCAGCAGCGCCACCGCGATTTGCAGCGCCACCAGCATCTGCGTGCCGCCGATGCGTCCCTTTGCCGCCCGCAACGGAGTATCTTCCTTCAGGCCGTGCGCCAAGTCCACGCGCGTCGCGCGCAGCGCCGGCGCTAGACCGAACAACACCGTGGTCAGCATCGACACCGCCGCCGCAAAGCCCAGCACCCGCGGGTCCAGGTGGACTTCCACCGGCAGCGCAAACTGCCCCACCCGCACCATCGCCAGCAACAACTGCAAGCCCCATCGGCCCACCAGCAACCCAGCCGCCGCGCCGCCCGCCGAAAGCAGCGCGCTCTCCATCAGCAGTTGGCGAACCAGCCGCCACCGCCCCGCGCCCACCGCCAGGCGGATGGTGATTTCCCTGCGCCGCGCCGCCGCCCGCGCCAGCAGGAGGCCCGCCAGGTTGGCGCACGCCATCAATAGCGCGAGGCCCACCACCGCCGCCAGCACCTTCAAGGGATTCTGGAATTGCGTGCGCGCGTACCCCAGGCCATGGCTGCCCGACTGCGCGTCCACCCGCGGAGCCTCGCCGCGTACTTGCCGCGCTGCCGCCTCCGGCAGATTCGCCGCCACCAGCGGCCACAATTGCGCCGCCACCGCGCCCGGTCCACTACCCGGCTTCAGCCGGCCCATCATCTGCACCCAGCACAAATCCACGCTGCGCCATTCGCTGCCCCGGTCCGGCGCCCCATCGATCCGTTCCTTGAGTTGAATCGGCAGCGTCACATCGATCTCCGGAGCGAGAAACATCCCCGTCACCGAGACTCCGAAGAACTCCCTCGCCGTCACGCCCACCACCACGTACGGCGTACGATTGATGTAGATGGTCTTGCCTGCCGCCGCCGGGTCCAGCCCGAACACGCGTTCCCACAGACGGTAGCTGATCACCGCCGCCGTGGCGCCGCCTTCGCTATCGTCATCGGCCACCAACGGGCGTCCCAGCGCCATCCTCACGCCCAGCCCCGAGAAATAATTGCCCGTAACCGCCATGCCTCCCGTTACTCGCGACTCTCCGTTGGCCATCACGTTCAGCCGGGGCAGTTGCGAGTATCCGATGGCCTCCGCCAGCACGCCGCTCCGCCGCGCGGATTCGAACATGGGCCAGGAAAACACATTGGTGTGCCACCGGCCGTACGCCCCGCCTCCGCCCGAATTCGAATAGCTGGAACTTAGCGATCGCGGAGCGTTATTGGCGCTCCACCCGAGCACCACCAATTCGTCCGCGTGGCGCACCGGCAAGTTTCGCAAGAGCACCGTGTCCACCAGGCTGAACACCGCCGTGTTCGCCCCGATTCCAATGGCCAACGACGCCATCGCCACCGCCGTGAACACCGGTGTCCGCCCCAGTACGCGGATTCCATACCGCACATCGCGCCACAGGTTCTCGATAGCGTTCAGCCCGCGCGCATCGCGGCACTCTTCGCGGAAGTGTTCCACCCCGCCGAACTCCCGCCGCGCCACGCGGCCGGCCTCCGCGGCGCCCAGCCCGCGCGCCCGATTCTTTTCCGCCTCCATCGCCAGATGGAAGCTCAACTCCTCGTCGAGTTCGCTCTCCACGCGCCGCCGCGAGAACAACGCCCGCAGCCGCATCCCGAAATCGTTCCAGCCCATATCATGCCTGATCCAGCACCCGCCCGATCGCCGCCGTCAGTTGCGCCCACGATTCCGTCTCCACGCCCAGCTGCTTGCGTCCCGCCGCCGTCAGCCGGTAGAACCGCGCCCGCCGCCCCAACTCGGAGATGCCCCATTCCGCCGCGATCCACCCCTGGTGCTCCAGCCGGTGCAGCGCCGGATAGAGCGACCCCTGGTTGACACGCAGCACATCCCGCGAAATCTGCTGGATGCGTTCGGAAATGGCCCACCCGTGCTGGGAACCGGTTTGCAGTGTGCGGAGAATCAGCAGATCGAGCGTGCCTTGCAGAAGGTCGAGCTTCATTGTTGTCGGATGCCTACAACAAAATGATGCCCCCCGCTCTGGGCGAATGTCAATCGCTAAAACCGCACCTCCACCGCCCGTCCCTCAAAGCTCACCCGCTTCGTCGCGCCACCCATCCTCACTTCGAGCTCGCGCCTGCCCAGCAGCTTCGACCCGCGCGCCAGCTTCACCGCGAGCGCCTTCCGCGCATCGTTCCACGCCATCTCTAACCCCATCCACTCGCCCTTGCGATAGTCGAACGAGCCGCCATCGTCCTCGTACAGCAGGAACGTTCCATTCGCCCCCGGGTACACCGTCACCGCGATCGGCCCGTTCACCTTCTCCGCCGTGTATTGCCTCAGCGGACCCATGGGCACGATGGCTCCCGCGCGCACGTAGAGCGGCATCGTCTCCAAGTCCACCGGGCGCGTGATTTCCCTTCCGCCCTCCACCCGCTCGCCGCTCCAGAAATCGTACCAGGCGCCGCGCGGCAGATAGACCTGGCGCGCCGCCGCGCCCTGCTCCACCACCGGCGCCACCAGCACGTCGCGTCCCCACAGAAATTGGTCGCCGCGCGCCACCGCCGCCGCGTCCTCGGGATAGTGCAGCCACATGGCGCGTAGCACCGGCATGCCGGTCTCGGTACACTCGCGCACCGCGCTGTATAGATACGGCATCAGGCGGTAGCGCAGCTCGAGATATTTGCGGCAGATGGGTTCCACCTGCGCGTTGTGCAGTTCCTTGGGGTCGAGCGGTATGTTGGGAGTCTCGATCGGGCCAGTTTCGCCGGTATTCCAACCCCACGGCAGGCGCAGCATCCAGGTGCGTCCGTGCGAGCGGAACAGCGTATTGAAAGCGCCGAACTGGAACCAGCGCACGTACAACTCGCCCGTCAATTCCTTCGTCGGCACGAAGCCCCCGATATCCGTGCCCCAGTATGGAATGCCCGTCAGCGCCGTATTCACGGCGATCGGAACGTGATTGCGCAGCGTCTCCCACTGCGAATTCACGTCGCCGCTCCACAGGAAGCTCGCGTACCGTTGCATCCCCGCGTACCCGTTGCGGTGCAACGCGAACGGCCGCTGGTTCGGCCGGTCGGCCTGCGACGCCTCCCAATACATGCGGTTGCGCACCAGCCGCGACGGCGCATCCAGTGCGTCGCCCTCGTCCGGCCACCAGCCGTCCACCCCGGTATTCAGCACCGGGCGGTGCATCTCCCAATAGCAGCTCGCCTGCGCTTCGGCGCGTTGCTTGGGATCGCAGGCATTCTTGGCCCCGCCGCGCATCTCGTGAATCCCGGTGGGGTACGCCACGTGCAGCACCACTTTAAAATGATCCTTGTGCAACCCCTCGAAAATCGCCTTCGGATCCGGAAAAACCTTCTGGTTAAACGTGAATTCGCCATTATTGGTGTTCCACCCCGACGGACAAAATCCCGTGCCGAGATAGATCAGCGTGTCGCAGGGCAGCTTTTTCTCGCGAAAGGTCCTGGCCTCCGCCAGCACCGCCTCGCGGCTGGCCAGCGTGCGGTGCGATTGCTGATAGCCGAAGCTCCACAGCGGCGGCATCTCCGCATGTCCCGTGATTCGCGCGTATTCGGCCATGATGACCGCCGGCTCCTTCGACGTCACGAAGAAGAGGTCCAAGGGCAGCGCGCCTTCCTTCGACAACGGCAGAAATCTGCTCTCCGCACCGCTGAAATCGAACGTCCCGTACGGCGCGTGGATGAACATCGCCCAGCCGCCCGTCCCCACCACCCATTGGACGGGCACCCGCCCGCCGAAGGTGCGCAGTTGATACCCGCCCTGCCCGCTGCGCATGCGGTCGATGGACCCGCGCCGGTCGAACTGCGGCCCGCCCTCGCCCAGACCCAGGATCGGCGCACTCCCCGTGACGAACGACACCGCGCCGGTTTCCCCATCGATCTTGATCTGCTGGACCGCTTCTCCCGTCGCCGTCGCAATCCCTAGCGCCAGCGGGTTCGACGAGAACCGGACCGACACCCCGCCGGCCTTCACCGTCCGCGGCGGGAAGTTCCCGCTGAGCCTCGCCACCGGCGCGCCCCATCGAGCCTGCACCAGCGCACCGTCGTCCGCCGGCGCTCCTCCCACGGTCAGCCGGAAGGTGTGTGCGCTCACCCGCGTGACCTCGATCTCCACTTCCCCGGCAGCCGCCGATCCCGCTGGCCCGAGCAGGTACGCCCCGGCCGCGCCCAACACTTCCCTGCGGTTGAACTGTTTGCTCACCATCGC
This sequence comes from Candidatus Solibacter sp., assembly GCA_050014175.1. Classification (GTDB taxonomy): domain Bacteria; phylum Acidobacteriota; class Terriglobia; order Bryobacterales; family Bryobacteraceae; genus Solibacter. The sequence continues at coordinate 12,195 of JBEKDV010000066.1, forward strand.
TCCCTCGCCACCCGCACCACTTAACCTTAACCGCCCGGCCTCGCCTCTCGTCACCATGATGGCCCGAGAGAGCGGCTGGATGCAGATTGGGAGAATGGTAAGCGCAGACGAAAATCCCCGTCAAGTGGCAGGCACTGGCAGTCCTGCCCGGGGACGCAGGCTGTGCGGCCCTTAGACCAGCCTCCGATGTCTGCCGCCAAGCATCCGTTGTGCCCTATCGCGGGCGCGTTGGCACTCCGTGCATGGCGGCATCCCCTTGGTTGCCATTTGATATTCGTCGCGTGGCGCGACGATGGGCTGGCCGCAGAAGCTGAAAACGCTCAGGGGGCGAATCGTGTGGCGGATCTGAGTTGGTGAGTTGCGGGTCATTGCGAGCTGCCTGCCTCAACAACGAACTTAAGACTTCAAAGTCCGTTTGTCTGTCAAAAATTGAACACTCCCCCGGAAAAATAGTTTTGCCGGCGGCGTCAGTCGTGGAGCACCACGTGGAGCAGCGAACTGTGAACCCGCAGTCCGCCACCGTCGTAGTCGATGAAGCCCAGCGCGCGGAACTTGTTCATGAAGAAGTTGACTCTGGCGCGCGTGGTGCCGATGATCTCCGCCAGCATTTCCTGGCTCATCTTCGCAATCACCGGCTCCGTCTTGCCGGGCTTCCCTAAGTTCGCCAGCAGCAGCAGCACGCGCGCCAGGCGCTGCTCGCTGGAGTTGAAAAGCTGGTCCACCAGGTCTTCCTCGATGCGAATATTGCGGGAGAGCAGATAGGACAGGAACACCTCGGAAAAGCCCGGTTCATTGTGCAGCACCTGGATCATTTCCGGTTTCTCCAGACGCACGGTCACGCAGTCGGTCATGGCGGTAGCCGTGGACATCCGCTTGACTTGCCCTGCCAGGCAACCCTCGCCGAAGAAGTCGCCCCCCGCTAGCAGCGCGATGACCGCTTCCTTGCCCTGGCTGGAGACCACCGTGAGCTTCAGCTTGCCTTTCTGGATATGGAAAATCGAGTCCGCCGGGTCGCCCTGCGAGAACACTACCTGACCCTTCCGGTAAGCCACCGTGGCCCTTCCGGCGCGAACCTTGGACAGGACGAGCTTGGAATCGAAATGCGGTCTCGACCTTTCGTTAGGCTGCATGTTCGTCAGGACTGTCGCACCTCGTCTGGCGCTATTCTCCCATGTTTCCGCCACATCGCTCAAGGGGTAAAAGAGCCTGAACTCTGAAACAGCGGCGTCCGGTGCCCCATCGCAGCACCGCCCGAAGCGGCATTCCCCCCTATCCCGCGTCGCCAAACTCCCCGCGCCACGCTATGTTAGAAAAGGTACGCCTATGACTCCCGAAGAGTTTCGCCGCATCGGCCACCAGATCGTCGACCGCATCGCCGACTACCGCTCCACTGTTGCCCAACGCCCCGTGATGGCGCGCACCGCGCCCGGCGAAATCAAGGCAGCCCTGCCTCCCGACCCGCCGCTCTCGCCCGAACCCTTCGACGCCATCCTCGCCGATCTCGACCGCATCGTCATGCCCGGCCTCTCCCACTGGCAGCATCCCAACTTCTTCGGTTACTTCCCTTCCAACGGCGAGCTCGCTAGCGTCCTGGGCGACTACGTCTCCACCGGCCTCGGCGTCCTCGGCCTCTCCTGGCAGTCCAGTCCCGCACTGACCGAAATCGAAGAGGTGGTCACCGATTGGATGCGCCGCATGACCGGCCTTTCCCCCCAATGGAGCGGCGTCATTCAGGACACCGCTTCCACCTGCACGCTGGTCGCGCTCCTCTGCGCCCGCGAGCGCGCCACCGATTTCGGGCTCAACCGCGGCGGACTGCAATCCGAAGCCCAGCCGCTGGTGGTCTACACTTCGGCGCACAGCCACAGCTCCGTCGATAAGGCGGCGCTGCTCGCCGGCTTCGGCCGCGAAAACGTACGCCATATCCCCAACGACGAGTTCTTCGCCCTGCGCCCCGACGCCCTGGAGGAGGCCATCCGCGCCGATCTCGCCGCCGGGCGCAAACCCTGCGCCATCGTCGGCACCACCGGCACCACCGCCACTACCGCGCTCGACCCGCTCGCCCCCATGGCCCGGATTGCCCGCCAATACGGCCTCTGGCTGCACGTCGATGCCGCCATGGCCGGCTCCGCCATGCTGCTTCCCGAATGCCGCTGGATGTGGGAAGGTATCGAAGGCGCCGATTCCCTCGTCCTCAACCCCCACAAGTGGCTCGGCGTGGCCTTCGATTGCTCGCTCTACTACGTGCGCGATCCCCAGCACCTCATCCGCGTCATGTCCACCAGCCCCAGCTATCTGCGCTCTGCCGCCGACGACCAGGTCAAGAACCTGCGCGACTGGGGGCTGCCGCTGGGACGCCGCTTCCGCGCCTTGAAGCTCTGGTTCCTCATCCGCGAGCAGGGCGTCGCCGGCTTGCAGGCCCGCCTGCGCCGCGATCTCGCCAACGCCCGGTGGCTGCTCGCTTGCATCCGCCAAACACCGCATTGGCGCGTCCTCGCCCCGGTTCCCCTACAGACTTTGTGTGTCCGCCACGAGCCTCCCGGGCTCGCCGGCGAGGCCCTCGACGCCCACACCCAGGCTTGGGCCGCCCGCATCAATCGCTCCGGCCAGGCGTACCTCACACCGGCCATCCTCGACGGACAGTGGATGGTCCGCGTCTCCATCGGCGCCCTGCTCACCGAACGCGAGCACGTCGAGAACCTCTGGCGGACCATGCGCGCCGAGGCGGACAAGTAGGTGGGGCAGGCTCAGCCTGTCAATCCGCTCGAAGCTCGGACTCCTCTTCTCACCCTATCGGCAGCGTAAAACTTGCACACCAAGTCTGTCGAGCGGTAACTCTTACCCACTGTCCCGCCAAGCCGATGCTCGCGGAACTGCTGCCCATGCTGCGCGCCTCCCCGCGGCCATCTGCGTGCAACATGAATAGTTCTTAACCAAAACCGGATTCCGCACTAATCGTACAGGAGAACTCGTCATGAGAAATCACCCGGCACCGGAAATGAATTCGACCAGAACTGTGACCGTTCTTTCCGTCAGCCCGCTTGCCGAGGATTACTTCTCGCTGCAAGCGGTTTTCAGCCATTCCAGGAAGGCGCTATACCGCGCCGACAGCCTTGCGTCCGCACTGGCGGCCGTTCGCAGATGGGAGATCGGCGTCGTTATTTGCGAGCGCAATCTATCGCCGGGCACATGGATCGACCTGCTGGACAATCTCAGGCCTTTGCCAAATGCGCCTCCGCTGATCGTCACCTCCCGCCTTGCGGACGAGAATCTTTGGGCCGAGGCCCTCAACCTGGGAGCATACGATGTGCTGGCGAAGCCCTTTGCAATCGAGGAGCTGGTTCGCAGCGTCAACTCGGCGTGGCTGCATTGGTACCACCAGCGCGAAGCCGATGCCAGGGCATGGAACGCCTTGCGGGCCGCAAGCTGAGGTGGCGCAGGCGGTTTCGCCTGCGTGCCTCGATTCTCCTCAGCTTCTGCCGCGCCAGATTACGCAGCCCCCTCATGGCGGTGGTGCACCGTGCCGCGGGCGTGGACCAAGCCATGGCCATCTTGCGTGGCTGAAACGCCGTGTACACTGAAGGGAAAGGGTGCACGCCCACAGACACAGTCACGGACACGCTCACGCTACCGGAAGTATCCTCCGGTGGTCGCTGGTAGCCACCACTGCGTTCGTCCTGGTGGAACTGGTTGCCGGGCTACGGGCGCACTCGCTCGCGCTTCTATCCGATGCCGGCCACAATTTTACCGACGCCCTGGCGCTCGGCCTCGCCTGGGCCGGCTTCTACCTGCAATCCAAACCGGCCGACGAGGTCAAGACCTACGGCTACCATCGGGCCGGCGTCCTCTCGGCGTTCGTTAATGCGCTGGCGCTGGTGGCGCTGTCGGTCTGGATTCTCTACGAGAGCGTGTCGCGGTTGCGCGCGCCAGAGCAGGTGAATGAGACCATCATGATGTTGGTCGCGGCGCTCGGCCTCGCGCTCAACGGCTCCATCATGGTGGCCTTGCGCGTGGCCAGCCGCGGCGATATCAACATCCGCAGCGCCTTCGTGCACATGCTGGGCGACGCCCTCGGCTCCATCGCGATTGTCCTGGGCGCGGTGGCCATCCGCTACACCGGCTGGGTGCAGGTGGATTCCATCCTTTCGATCCTGATTGCGCTGTTGATCGTGTGGACGGCGTGGGACATCATCCGCGAATCGCTCAATATCCTGCTGGAGGGCCTGCCGCGCGGCATCCACCTGGCGGACGTGACCCTGGCGATGGGCAGCGTGGAGGGCGTTCTGGGCGTGCACGATCTGCACATCTGGAGCCTGGGGTCGAGCACGCACGCGCTGAGTTGTCACGTGCTCATCGAGGATGTGCCGCCGTCGGCCAGCGATACCATTCTGCGCAGCCTGAACGCGCTTCTGGAACGGAAGTTCGGTATCGCGCATACCACCGTGCAGTTCGAGCACGTGAGCTGCGGAATTTCCGAAAACGGCTGCGCCATTCCCGTGCCCGCGCACGAGCATGAACACGAGCACGAGCATCACCATCCACACGATGGCTAGGCCGCGCGCGGAAGGACAGACACATCGGCATGCCGCTCAAACACGAATCGCTCTCGCGGATCGCGCTCTTCGCGGGCTTGAGCGACACTGAGATTCAGGCCCTGGCGCAGCGCGCCCTGGAACGCCGCTTCGCCGCCGGCGAAATGCTGTTTTGGGAAGGCGAGCCGTGCGCCGGCATCTTCCTGCTCACCCGGGGCAGCGTCAAGATTTTCAAGACCTCCGCGGCCGGCCGCGAAATGATGCTTTCGCTGGAGACGGCGCCCGGCAGCGTGGCCGAACTGCCGTTATTCGACGGCGGACCCTACCCGGCATCGGTGCGCGCTGTCGAACCGGTGATGGCGCTGTTCATCGACAAGAACGATTTCCATCAGGTCTGCCGCCAGTTCCCCGATGTGGCGCTCAAGCTGCTCGCGGTGGTGGGACGGCGCCTGCGGCATCTGGTGGGCGTAGTCGAGTCGCTGACTTTCGGCAGCGTGACACAACGTCTGGCGCGGCTCCTGCTCGATCTCTCCACCCTGGCCGGCGCCGACCGGTTCGACCTGGCACTGACCCATCAGGAGCTGGCTTCGCGATTGGGTACGGTCCGCGAAGTGGTGTCCCGCAACCTGGCGCGTTTCCGCGCCGAAGGAGTGGTGCAGATGCAAGGACACCAGTTGCGCATTGTGGATCGCCAGAGCCTGGAGCGCGAAGCCCAAGCCCAAGGCTGAGCGTCATATTTTGGTCGGGCGGGCTTTCGCCTGCCAACGGATTCTTTCATCGCTCCCGCCCCAATTTAAAATATGCCAAGCAATATGCCCCCACGAATGGGGCGGCGGCGCACCCATAACCTTTGGGTGTATTTGAGACGCGCCGGAGCAGGTTCATACTGGTTGGACGTTGCTGGAGGTGTCGAATGAGGTTGGTGTTGGTGGCATTGGCTGCTGTGCGATTGGTGGCGGCAGGAGATACCACTCTGGACCTTCTGCCCGCGAATACGAAGGTGGTGTTCGGCATCCGTCTGTCCGCGATCGGGGAATCGGCGGCATTCAAGGACACAGGCACGGGCGCACAAAATCTCGGCGAGGAGTGGTCGAAGCTGGTGGCTTTCACCGGGTTCGACCCGCTGCACGACATCGATGAAGTCCTGGTCGGTTCCCCGGCCGACAAGGAGAACGCACCTGCCCTGCTGGTACTACGCGGCCGGTTCGATCTCGCACGGATGGGTGTCGGAGCGCCACGCTACCACGGCGTCGCCATGGTGGGAGACGGCAAAGGCGGCAAGAGCGTGCTGGCCTTGCTGGATGCGGCAACCGTGGTGGCGGGCGACGCGCCGGCGGTGCATGCGGCAATCGGCCAGCGCGGCCAAGGCGCCGGGTTGGATGTGGCGCTGATTGAACGCCTGCAATCGCTGCGCGAGCGCTTCGACATCTGGGGAACAGGCGAGCGGCCGGAGGGCTTCGTGCCGCCCACGGGCAAGAACGAGGGGCTGGATTCCATGGACCGCTTCGAGTTTGGGATCCGCATGAGCAAGGGATTCGAGCTCGGCGCGGAGATGCACGCGCGGTCGCTCAAGGATGCGGAGAAACTGGCGGCATCGATGGAAGCGCTGCAGGCGATGATGACCATGAGTGGCCGGGACCAGGCGGGCACGAAACTCGACGTGCAGGTGAAGGACGGCACGGTCAAGATCTCGCTGGCGATCTCCGAGGATGAGTTGAAGAAGGCGATGGCGGCGCAGCGCTTGGTGAGCGCGCCCAAGGGCGCAGCGCCGGTAGTGGTGAACTCGGGCACGTCGGTGACGCTGCCGGCGGTGCCGGATGGCAACAGCGGCGGGACGAGCGTGTTCGTGCTGCCGGGGAAGAAGTAGGCCGCGTTGGTGGGGCAGGCGGGGTACCCTCTGGGTCCGCCTGCCAATCTCCAAGATTGCCGCCTATTCCACGGTGACGCTCTTGGCCAGATTGCGGGGCTGATCGACATCGCAGCCGCGGCGCACGGCGATGTGATAGGCCAACAACTGCAAAGGTACGATGGCGAGGATCGGCGTCAACAGTTCCGCCGAGGGCGGAATTTCGATGACGTGGTCGGCCACCTTGTGGACCTTGTCGTCGCCCTCGGTGACGATGGCCACGACGATGCCGTCGCGCGCTTTCACTTCCTGGATATTGGATAGCGTCTTGTCGTAGAGCAGACAGCTCTCCGGGCTGGACGAATCGTGGGTGGCGAGCACCACCACCGGGAGTTTCTCGTCGATCAGCGCGTTGGGGCCGTGCTTCATCTCGCCCGCGGGATAGCCTTCGGCGTGGATGTAGGAAATTTCCTTCAGCTTGAGCGCGCCTTCCAGCGCGATGGGGAAATGCACGCCGCGGCCGAGAAAGAGAAAATCGGTGGTGCGGTGGAGTTCCTTGCCGAGCACCTCGTAGAGATGGTCGTGGGAGAGCACCGTTTCCAGCTTTCCGGGCAGGTGCACGAGTTCCTGCACCAGGGCGCGAGACGCTTCCTCGCCGAGGTTTCCGTTGGCCTGGCCAAGGTACATGGCGAGGATGAAGAGGGCGGTCAACTGGCAGGTGAAGGCCTTGGTGGAGGCGACGCCGATTTCGGGACCGGCGTGGGTATAGATGGTGCCGGCGGCCTCCCGCGTGATCATGGAGCCGACCACGTTGCAGATGGCGAGCGTGCGCGAACCTTTACTCTTGGCTTCGCGCTGGGCAGCCAACGTGTCGGCGGTCTCGCCGGATTGCGAGATGACGATGGTGAGCGTATCGGGGATGACGATGGGGTCGCGATAGCGGAACTCGCTGCCGTAGTCGACTTCGCAGGGGATGCGCGCCAGTTTCTCGATCATGAACTTGCCGGAGAGGCCGGCGTGCCAACTGGTGCCGCAGGCGATGATCTTCACCTGCTTGAAGGCGGCGAACTCGGCGGGCGTGATATCCATCTCGTCGAGGAAGATGCGGCCGGTTTCCTGGCCGACGCGGCCAAGGGTGGTATCGCGGACGGCGCGGGGCTGCTCAAAGATTTCCTTGAGCATGAAGTGCTGGTAACCGCCCTTCTCTGCTTCGATGGGGTTCCACAGGATGTGCGTGACCTGACGGTGCACGAGCCGGCCGTCGAAATCGCAGAGGGAGACGCCATCGGGCGTGAGAATCGCCATATCGCCATCGGCCAGGAAGAACATGTCCTGGGTGTGGGAGAGGATGGCGGGCACGTCGCTGGCAACGAAGTACTCGTTGTCGCCGATGCCGATGACGACGGGCGGGCCGTTGCGCGCGGCGACGATCTTGTAGGGATCGGTGCGCGCGATCACGGCGAGGGCAAAGACGCCATCCAGTTCCTTGACGGCGGTGCGCACCGCTTCTTCCAGGTTGCCTTCGAAATGCTTCTCCACGAGGTGGGCGATGATTTCCGTGTCAGTCTCGGTTTTGAAGACGTGGCCTTCGTGTTGCAGTTGCTGCTTGAGGGCCAGGTAGTTTTCCACGATGCCGTTGTGCACGACGACGATGTCGCCTTTGCAATCGCGGTGGGGGTGGGCGTTTTCCTCGGTCGGGCGGCCGTGCGTAGCCCAGCGCGTGTGGCCGATGCCGTAGGAGCCATCGACCGGGTTCATGCGCAGGGATTCTTCGAGGTTGCGCAGTTTGCCCTGGGCGCGGCGGACGGCGAGATGCCCGTCGTCGCAATAAACCGCCAGGCCGGCGGAATCATATCCGCGGTATTCGAGCCGTTTCAGCCCTTCCAAAATGATTGGAACGGCGCGATGGGTACCGATGTAGCCGACTATGCCGCACATAATGTCTCATTATAGGGGCTGCTACAGGGAGCCCGGACGCAACCGGGCGTCAATCGAGGATTTCGACGCGATACTCTTCGATGACCGGATTGGCCAGCACCTCGTGCGCGATGGTCTCGATGTCGGTCTGCGCCTGCTGGCGCGTGGTGCCGCTGGCCAGCGCGATTTCGAAAAACTTGCCCTGACGCACTTCGGCGATGGCGGCGAACCCGAGGCCGTTGAGCGCCGAGCGCACGGTCTGGCCCTGCGGGTCGAGCACGGTGGACTTCGGAGTGACGAATACACGAGCTTTCATGGGAACTCCGATTATCGCATGCCGGGCGGCGTTGTCTGCGTCGTTGACATTTCCTACATTTACTAGTAAATATGTAAATATGAACTCCACTCTCGCCCATCGGGACGTCCCGCGCAAGATCGCTCTCAAGGTGGCCGACGAAGTCTGGATCGCGACCGCATTGCTCCATAAGGAACATCCGGACCGCGACGATTTCACCGTTCAGGAGATTATTGCGCGCGCCAGATCCGAGAACATCACGGGCACGCTGCGCCCCGGAGTCAGTGTGCATGCATATCTGCACTGCGTGGCCAATCGCCCTCCGAACTCGTGTCAGTATCGGATGCTTTACGCCACAGAAGCCAGTTCACGGCGGCTTTTCCGAAGCAATGACGACGCCGACCCAAAGCGCAAAGGGAAGATCACGCCGGAAGCAGACGACCTTCCGCCGCAATACCGGCCCTTGCTCGACTGGTATCGAACCGAATACCACGCCTCTGCCGCCGACAACTGGCTAAGTGGCATCTTTGAACTGTCCGGAGCCGGCCAGGAGATCTTCGCCGGAATCGATCCCGATGCATATGTGCGCCAACTCAGGGAGGGCTGGGATTGAGCCGCATATTTTGGGATACCAACATCTTCATTTATCTGATGAAGGGGGCCGGCGAGAATCACACCCTGGCGCAGAAACTGCTCAGCCGGATGCTGGCGCGGCGGGACGAGCTGCTCACATCGGCCATGACCCTCGGGGAGTTGCTGGTCAAGCCACTTCAGGCGAGCAGGCCGGACCTGGCGCAACGCTACGAAACTCTTCTTGGTTCGCGTGGTGTGAGTGTAGTGAACTTCGATCGCAACGCAGCCCGGATTTATGCCAAACTGCGCTGCGACCGGACCATCCGGCCGCCCGACGCAATCCAACTCTCTTGCGCCGCGGCGGCGGCCACAAACTTGTTCATCACCAATGACACCCGCCTCAGCCAGAAAACGGTGAGCGGTGTAGACTTCATCGTGCCTTTGGAGAAGGTCTTTCTCTAATTCAACAGCGTGCCCTGCCTCAGGTACGCGGGCGTATCGAGGTCGTCGAGATCCAGGTCCAGGATGGGCGCGGGCTCGGCGGCCGGTGCGGCTGTCATCACGGGCGCGGGAGCGGGCTCCGGCACGGGAGGTGGGGCGGCGACATACGCGAGGTCCGGGAGCGGTTCCGGCTCCGGCGGACGCTGCTGCACTTTCACCACGGGGGTCACCAGCCCGCGGCGTTCGGGGACAGGCGAGTGCTCGGGCTGAAAGCCGGTGGCAATGACGGTGATCTTGACGGCGTCGCCCAGCGACTCGTTGAAAATCACGCCGAAGTTGATCTGCACGTCGTCGCAGCCGGCGGCTTCGCGAATAATGGTGCAGGCTTCGTTGACTTCGTGCAGGCCGAGGCTGGCGGAGCCGGTGATGTTGATCAGAATGCCGCGCGAGCCGGCGATGCGGCTGTCTTCCAACAAGGGGCAACTGATGGCCTGGCGGGCGGCCTCCACGGCGGCATTCTCGCCCCGCCCGATGGCCGTGCCCATCATGGCGTAGCCCATGCCCATCATGGTGGCCTTGATGTCGGAAAAATCGCGATTGATCAGGCCGGGCGTGATGATGATGTCGCTGATGCCCTGTACCGCCTGGCGGAGCAGATCGTCGGCCACCTTGAAGCTCTCGAAGAAGCTGGTGCCTTTGGGAACCAGTTTCAGCAGGCGGTCATTGGGGATGGCAATGACGGTATCGACGGTGCCGGCCAGGCGGCCGAGCCCCTCTTCGGCCATGCGCATGCGGCGCGGGCCCTCGAAGCCAAAGGGCTTGGTGACCACCGCCACGGTGAGCGCGTCGAGTTCCTTGGCGAGGGAGGCGATCACCGGCGCGGCGCCGGTGCCGGTGCCCCCGCCCAGACCGGCGGTGACGAAGACCATGTCCGCGCCCTGCAGGAGTTCGACGATTGCGTCCGTGTTTTCGAGCGCCGCCTGGCGGCCCACCTCGGGATTGGAACCGGCGCCGAGGCCCTTGGTGATCTTGACGCCGAGTTGCAGTTTGTTAGGCACCTGGCAGGCGGAAAGCGCCTGCAGATCGGTGTTCATGGCGTAGAACTCGACGCCTTCCAGGCCTTCGGCCACCATGCGGGCCACGGCATTGCAGCCGCCGCCACCCACGCCGACCACTTTGATGCAAGTGCCGGTGCGCGCTTCTTCTTCCATTTGGTATTTCAGATCGTCCATATCCAGGTCGCCGTCGATGATGCCCATGGTGATCTCCTTACTTCAACATTTTTCCGATCCAGTTTGCATTTTCCCTTCGCAGCCGGGAATGTTCCTTCAACTTGGCCGAATACATCGCCAGACCCGCGGCGGTACACCACGCCGGGTCGTTCAATTCGAGCGGCCAATCCTGAATGCCTTCGGTGAGGCCGAAACGCGTCTGGCACTGAAGAATGTCCTCGGCGGCATCGCACAAGCCGGGCAATTTGGCGCCGGCGCCGGTGAGGAATACGCCGCCAATGAGCGAGCGCTCCATGCCGACACGGGCGAATTCGCCGCGCACGAAGCGGAACAACTCTTCCGCGCGGGCCCCCAGAATGCGATTGACCATGTAGCGCGGCACTTCGCGCGGCTGGCGGTCTTCGGGGGTGGGAAGTTCCACCAGGACGTTCTCGGGGGTGTCGTGGGCTAGCGCGCAGCCGAATTCGAGTTTGACCAGTTCGGCGTCCTCGAAGCTGAGGCACAGCCCCTGGGCCAGATCGCGCGTGAAGTGATCGCCGCAGACGCGGACGGTCGAGGCGAGGTACATGGCATCGCCGTAGTACACCACGAGTTCGGTCGATTCGGCGCCGATATCGACCACGGCGATGCCCTCGCGGCGGTTTTCGGGCAGGACGGCGGCGTAGCAGGCGGCCAGCGATTCGAACACCGACTCCTCCACGGCAAGGTGGGCGGCGTTGACGGCGCCCACGATGGCGTTATGTTCCTGAATGGAGGCGGTGACCAGGTGGACGTTGATTTCCAGGCAGGAGGCCAGCATCTTGCGCGGGTCGCTGTGGCCGGGATGCCCGTCCACCACGAAATCCTGCGGAAAGAGTTGCAGGACCATGCGGTCTTCCATCAACTGCACGCGGCTGGCGCGCTCGATGACGCGGCGGACGTCGGTCTGCTGGATCTCCTGCACGTAGCCGAGTTCGAGCACACCGCGCCCGTTGGCGCCGCGCACGGTGGGGCCGCCCATCCCCACCACGACGGACTGGAGCGTGCCGGCGGCGTAGCTATCGGCATCGCGCAGAGCGGCGATGATGGACTCGGTGACGGCCTGCTGATCGGCAACCCGGCCCTTGGCCCAGCCCTGCGACTCCACGGCGCTCGCCCCTACGAAGCGAATGCGGTTCTTTTCCAGGACGCAAATTACCAGCCTCGTCTGCCGGCTGCCGGCGTCCAGTCCTGCTGCGTAAATCGGTTTGACTGCCATGAACCCTTTTATTCCTTCACCGTGATGCGGCCATCCAACCGCAGGTCGAACACTCTCGCGTGCGGCGAGCCTTTGCGGATTTCGGGATAGTGATTGAGAAAATTCTGAAAGCGCTGAGCGTAGTTGCCATCGCCCAGGAGCAGGGTTACCACGCGGCGTTCCACCTGGACAACGATGCGAATGTTGTCGGCGTCGGAGGCATCGACCTCCGAGATCTCCTTGGCCAGGTACCCCATGTCTTCCTGCAACTGAAGGAAGACGCGCACCCGGGCGCGGCGCTCGGCTTCGCTTTCCTCTTCGCGCACTCCGGAGAGGACGGGGAAGGAAAACTGACCCAGGGCCGGTTGTTCGAGGAGAACGCCCTGGGCATCGATCAGCAGCGACCCGGAGCGCAAGGAGACGAAGGCCACGGGCGTGCGCTCGCGGATGCGGATGACGAGGCGATCCGGCCAGACGCGGGAGACCGAGGCGTCTTCGACCCAGTCGATGGCCAGCAGGCGGCGGCGGCGCTCGGCCAGCGGCACGGAAAAAATGCTGCGGTCGAAATCTCCGGCGAATATGCGCTGCACCCTGGAACGCGAGGCGTAGGTGAGGCCCAGTATGGTGAGCGCGTCCTTGCGGTCATGGGAGAGCGCGAACCGCGGGTCGGAGGTGACAAAGAGGCTGGCTCTGTAGCCGGCGACGGCGGTGGAGACGCCGATGGCGCCGCAGGCGAGGATGGCGAAGGTGAGACGCCAGTTGACGCGGCCGGGCTGCTTCTTGGCTTCGCGCGCCATCAGTTTGGCCCTCCCGCCCGCAGGCGTTCCAGGACTTTTTCACCGGCCTGCCAGACGTTGCCGGCGCCCAGCGTGAGCACCAGGTCGCCCTCGGCGGCGGCCGCCAGGAGCGCCTCCACGCCGCGATCGAGGGAGCCCACATACTCCACGCCGCGGTGGCCGAACTGCCGGATGCGCTCCGCCAGCGCCTCGGCCGTGACGCCCGCGATGGGCTTCTCGCTGGCGGCGTAGATATCCATGACGAAGACGCTGTCGGCCTGCAGGAAAGAGCGGGCGAACTCGTCCATGAGGTGAAAGGTGCGCGAATAGCGGTGCGGCTGGAACAGCACGTGGATGCGCCGGAACCCGCACAACCGGGCGCCATCGAGGGTGGCGCGGATTTCCGTTGGGTGGTGTCCGTAATCGTCCACCACGGCGATGCCCCGTTCCTTGCCGCGCAGTTGGAAACGGCGATCGACGCCGCTGAAGGTCGCCAGGCCTTCCCGAATCACGTCCGGGGCAACATCGAGTTCCATGGCGACGGCGATGGCGGCCATGGCGTTCAGCACGTTGTGGCGGCCGGGGATGCGCAGCGTGAAGCGGCCCAGACTGCTGGCGCGATAGCGGATATTGAACTCGCTGAGAAAGGGGCCGCAGACGATATCCGTGGCCTCCACATCGGCCTGCGCCGTGGCGCCGTAGGTGATGGTGCGGCGGCGGATCTCGGGGAGTAGTCCCTGCACGTTGGGGTCGTCCAGGCAGACGATGACGGCGCCGTAGAAGGGCACCTTATTGACGAACTCCAGGAAAGCGGCGCGGATGGCGTCGAGCGACGGGTAGTGATCCAAATGCTCGCGATCCACGTTGGTCACCACGGCGATGATGGGCGCGAGCTTAAGGAAGCTTCCATCGCTCTCATCGGCTTCCACCACCAGGAAATCGCTGCGCCCCACGCGCGCGTTGGAGCCGCCCATGGTGCCGACGCGTCCGCCCACCACCACGGTCGGGTCGAGCCCGGCAAAATTAAGGATCGTCGCGGTCAGCGAGGTGGTGGTGGTCTTGCCGTGGCTGCCGGCCACGGCGATGCCGTACTTGAGGCGCATCAGCTCGGCCAGCAGCTCTCCGCGCGGGATGACCGGAATCTGCAGGCGGCGGGCCTCCTGCACTTCCGGGTTCTGTTCGTCCACGGCGGAACTGACGACGAGCGCGCGCGCGCCCCCGATGTTGCTCGCGGCGTGGCCTTCGAAGACACGCGCGCCCATGGCGGCCAGGCGCTCGGTGATCGGCGACAGTTTCATGTCGCTGCCCGAGATCTGGTAGCCCAGGTTGAGCAGCACTTCCGCGATGCCGCTCATGCCGATGCCTCCAATTCCGGTGAAGTGAAGGTGCTGGTGTCTAAAGAACATTTCCTTATCGTATTGTTTCGGCTTATCGGTTAACTGTCAATTCAAATATGGCGGTTAAGCCCGTGCGACCTCCTCTAAAACGTCGGCGGCGCGCCCGGCGGCGGCGGGTTTGGCGAACTGGCGGGCAGCTTCGCCCATGCGCGCCAGTTCCGCCATAATTCGGCTGACAGTAGCCACCAGCATTTCTCCGGTCATCTCGGCATCGCGCACCAGGCGGGATGCGCCCGCGCGCTCCATG